>CAZKMM010000025.1:0-22194 GCA_964553915.1 uncultured bacterium | reverse complement strand
CAGGCATCAAAATGCCTCCCGCCAGATTATCCTTATCACTGATGGTCAACCCACTGCTTTTTTCCGGGAAGGAAAGCTTTATATTGAATGGCCTTATTTCGGGGTGGCACCCGAGGCCAACCAGGAGACCTTAAAAGAAGTGCAACGAGTCACCAAAAGCGGGATTATCATCAATACCTTTATGCTCGACCGCTCCCCGCCTCTGGTTAAGTTTGTAGAGGAGCTTACCAGAATTAATCAGGGAAGAGCCTTCTTTACCAGCCCGGAGCATCTGGGTAAATACCTTCTGGTGGACTTCCTTGCCCGGAAAAAAAGAATTATCCATTAATCCACTTAATTGAATTGTGCTGGGCAAAATTTTCATTCCACCATCGTTTTTAATTTTTCCTCATATACCTGATAATCCTGTGGAGTAAAAAGCACCATTCTCACTTCTTCAATCTCCGGATGCTCTTTCAGGTATTCCACAATGGTTTTCAGGGCAATTTCTGATGCCTGCTCAATCGGATAGCCATAAGCTCCGGTGGAGATGCTGGGGAAAGCAACAGTTTTGCAACCTTTTTTGCTTGCTTCTTCCAGACTCCGGCGGTAGGCACTGGCTAAAATCTCTGGCTCCCTTCTTGTGCCTCCATACCAGATGGGACCAACCGTATGAATTACATACTTAGCCTTGAGCCTGCCTGCGGTGGTGACTTTAGCATCTCCCGGTTCGCATCCACCCAGCTTTCTGCACTCTTCCAGAATCGCAGGTCCCCCTGCCCGATGAATCGCTCCATCCACTCCTCCGCCGCCGAGCAAACTGGGATTTGCCGCATTTACTATGGCATCTACCTCTTCTTTGGTAATGTCTCCCTGCTTAAGCACCAGACGAGATTTGCCAATTTTAGCCTCCATTTTCCCCCTCCTTTTCTGGTGAAACAATTTTTATGCTTCTAATTATTACTGGCTCCAGGGGCTTGAAAGGATAGGGCTTGCCATCAGGACCGTTATTGGGAAGAAAACTAATCCTGCGAGCCACTTTTAATCCTTTTTCCACATAAGCGAAAATGGTATATTTCCCATCCCGTTCCGGAAGCCGGGTCAGGCAGATATAAAATTGACTTCCAGCGGTATCGGGCAAGCTTCTTCTTGCCATTCCCACTGCTCCCGGAGTATGAGGCAGGTCATTAAATTCCGCTTTAATGGTATATCCTGGTCCTCCTCTTGGGTCTCCTCTGGGAGCACCTCCCTGAATTAACTCTCCGGGAATGATTAAATGAAACTGGCTTAAATCATAAAAATGCGACCTGGCTAGCTTGATAAAATTCCGGCAGGTATCAGGAGCTTTTTCCGGATAAAACCGGAGCCAGATTTCGCCATAATCGGTTTGAATAACCGCACGGAGTTTTTTCATATCTTCCGGGGTCAATTTCTCTATCTCTGGCTCCAGCATTTTCATTAACTTTCGCACTGCTTCAGGACGAAGCCGACTGTCCGGGAAACGGGCAATGTAATCCTCATAAGCAGAGATGGTATCTTCCTTCGCCGCCCTCTGAAAGTAAAGCAGAGCCAGATGTCCCCGAGCTGAGCGAGAATATTCCCCTTTCGGGTATTTTTTTAAAAACTCCTCAAAGGCTTGAATGGTATTTTCTTTTTCTGCTTTTTTATACTCCTGCTCCTCAGTAAGCCGGCAGGAAAAAAAACTTAATCCCGCTACAATCAGAAAATAGAAAAATATTTTTCTTCTTTGCATCATCTTTTACCTCACCAGGGTCTTTTTGGAAATTTAGGTTTCTCCGGCACTTTGGGCACCGGCTCAAGTAAAGGAAGATAGGGTTCTATTTTAATATCTTCCCATTTCCCCACCGCTTTGGCATAAGAGCCAGTTAAAGATTCCTGCGCCTGATTGATCAGGGCACCAATTAAAGGAATCGGCTTGGTCAATGTTGCCAGCGCCTCTAAAGGATAAACCGCCACATAAAGTTTGACCTTCTCATCTACCAAGTCAACATAGCCAGCACAATGTGCTTCCAGATTCCATCTCCTCATCTCAATATCATCAAAATAAATCACACCATTTTTAATAATCAGTTCGGTTTTTGCCCGCTCAAAATCCAGACTGTATTTTGCCGGGTCGACATTAAATCCAAGAAACTTGAGAATTCTTACTCCAAGATTATAGCCAATTAATCGCACATTATTAAGCTGAAGCTTAAAATAACCATTAAGCGACTGAGGAAGAAGCGCTCCATCTACAAATTTCCCGCTTAAATACCCCACTCCAGAGGTCGGTCCATCAACAAAAAAATCATAACCAAAAAGCTCCTGAAAAAGCGGACGAATATCCACTCCATCAAACTTTCCATTCATATGAAACTTAACCACTCCTGCTTTGCTAAAATCTATCCAGCTTCCCCGATCAACATAACTCCCACCCTGATAATTAAATCTTAGTCCCTGAAAACCTAAGAACCGGTCCCGATATTCCCAGATTCCATTTACCCGGTGGGTCTTAAACTGATGATATTCCATTTTGAGAACAGAAATCTTCCCGGTCCAGACCGTGGAAATATCCGGAAGCTTTTCTCCAATTTCAAATTTAACCTCCTCCGCAGAAGAACGAACCGGAAATAATTTTGTTAATGAAAGCTTTCCTGCCCGGCTTTCCAGCAGAAAATGGGGGCGGTCCTGGTGGGTAAAAGTAAGGCTGGTTTTAACCGGCTGGTTGGCTATGAGCAGATGGGCAAGTGGAATATAAATTTGCTCCGGGGTGAGCTGGACTTCTCCGGAAAAATTCTCAATCGGCGCAATTACCATTGCTGGGTCAAAACTGGCTTTCTTTAGTTTAACCACTCCCTGATAATCTACTCTGTGCTTCCCTTCCCGAGCAGGATATTCAAACTGAAAGTCAACTTTCCCTTCCCCAGAAAAACTCATCAAAAGCATCTGAGGAGAAAATAAAATCGGTGCCCAGCCCAGAAAACCCTGAAATTCATCAAACCGGGAGACATTTAATCTAAAATCCCCTTTTAAAGAATAAGTTCCCGGAGCACGCTGAAAAAGAAAAGAGAATCTTTCAAAAGGATTGCTCCCATATCTTGCCTTATCCGCCTGAAAACAGATTTCCCGAAACCGGTCTAGAAACCTTATCTTTCCCTCCAGCAAAAGCAAAGAACTTCCTTTATCTGAACGAGTCGGGAAAGGCATTTCTATCTTTATCCAACCCGGCTCCTCACCAAAAACATCTTTCAAACTAATCTTCATTTGCTCCAGCACCAAAGGCGCCTTTAAAGAACCGGGATGAACTTTGGGGTCTATTATCACCACCCCGAAATTCTCCACCTCCACCCAATCCAGTTTGAAGATTTTTTCCCAGAGACTTTCTCCTTCAGAATCCACCCGCATCTGATAGCGAGCATTTCCCCAGATGCGAATCTGGTCCTGATAGCGGGAATACTTAATCCCTTTCCAGCTTAAAATTAAAGGGAGTTTTTCCAGATTAAATTCTCCCTGCAAGAGACCGGCAAATTTAATTTTTTCCCCTTCCTGCCAGAGCGAGAACTTTAGACGCTCCAGTTTGTTCTCTCCGTATTCAGCTTCTTGAGAAATCAATCTAAAAGAGAAAGGCTTAAGGGAAAACTCTCCCACTCCCCGGCATCTTAAAATCAATCCGGGAATTCCGCTGGAAGAGTAAGGATGTTCTGCCTTCATCCAAAAGTTAAACCTGCCTGGCTCCGCTTGACTCTCCAGCCTAAAACTGATATTGCCAAACTCCAGAGGAGCAGGAAGAGGGCGGGGTTTTTTTCTCCGGTCATAAATGGTTGCTTTTGCCTGATGAATAAAAATACTCCGGGGGCGAAGTAATTTTTCCGGGTCAATCCGAAAAATTTTTAACACCTTCCTATTCCGGGAAAAATTGCGGGGTTGGGACGGTTGCTTCTGGAAGGATTTAAGCAGACTTTTAAACCGGGCTTTTTCTTCTGCTCCCAGCTCATAATAAAATTCTGGAGCAATGAGAATAATATCCCGAAACCTCAAATTCCGATGGAGGAACAATTGTTTTAAATCCAGGACGAATTTAATTGAGCGAGCTTTGAATAATTCTGGACGAACCCTTTGAGAATCTGGAAGTAAAACCTCAAGGTCTGATATCTCCACCCCCAGCCCCGGATAAATAATGGGATAAATTACCCCCAGTTTAAGTTTCAGATTTAATTTGCTCTCTACCAAACCAATAATCTTTTCCCGATGACGGTTGGGGTTAATCAGGTATAAGCCATAAATCCCCAGACTGACCAAACCAATGCTGACTAAAAAAATTAAACCCCATTTTAGGCTAAAGCTTTTCATTTATGCTCCTTTATAAATTATCTATTGTCAGGAAAATTATTCTCTTGGCAAGTATTGGATAATTTTTAGTTCCGGGAATTAAGTTCCGCCCTTGCTCAGCCATCTGGCAGATTCCTCTGGTGGAACCGGATTAACATAAAATCCGCTTCCATATTCAAATCCTGCTACCCGGCTTAAGCGGGGCATAATTTCAATATGCCAGTGAAATCCTGGGGAGGAAGAAAGATAAAAAGGAAGATTATGAAGCACCAGATTAAAGTGGAAATCACCCAGGGTTTTTTCCAGTTGTATCATCCCGAACTTAATCGCCTCGGCCAGTGCTGCTAAAGTCTCCTCATCGCTTTCCTCAAAAACCGGAAGATGCTCTTTGGGCACCGCCCAGAGCTCAAAAGGAAAAATCGGAGCCCAGGGACAGATAAGTAAAAACCGACTATTCTCAAAAACCACCCTCTCTTTGCTTTCTAATTCCTGACTGATAATATCACAAAAAATACATCTCTCTTTAAATCTAAAATATTCTTCTCCACCCCTTAGTTCCTCCAAAATTTGCTTGGGGGCAATGGGCAGGGCAATAAGCTGAGAATGGGGATGGGGTATAACTGCTCCGGCGCTTAAACCATAATTTTTGAAGACCAGAACATATTTAAGCCGAAAATCATTTTTTAAATCTAAAATCCTTTGCTTCCAGGCAAGATAAATTTCTTTTAAATGGTTTTCACTTAACAGGGAATAGGTCTGATTATGTTCCGGGGTTTCAATAATTACCTCATGTGCGCCGATTCCGCTTACCCGGTCATAACTTCCAATTCCTTCTTTTTCCAGCTCCAGCTCGGTTCTTAAAATTGGCTCCCGATTGGGAATAACCCTGACCCTCCATCCGGGCTGATTTGCTCCTGTGCCAGGCTGACGAAAAGCAAATAGTTCTGGGGGAGTAAGGGACTCATTTCCCGGACAAAAGGGACAGCGTCGCTCTGTGGCAGGATAAGGCTCCGGGCTAAACTCCTTGAGCATTCGCTTTCGCTCCGGAGCGATTATCACCCACTTGCCATCTACCGGATCTCTACGAAACTCTGCCATTTTTTCATCCCAGAAATCAAGCCTGAATTTCTCCTAAAACCCTGGCCGCTTCCTTTCTCACCTCCGGTGCCGGATGCTCCAAAAGTTTGAGTATCTCCGGTATTGCCTCCCGGGCATTAAGCTTTGCCAGAGATTCCAAAACCGCAATCACCAGATATTTATTCTCACGACGGAGCAAAGGAATCAAATGAGGAATAAGCTTTCTATCCTGAAAATTTCCCAGCACTTCTGCGGTCATAGTCTGGATAGTAACGCTCGGGTCGTTGAGCTTGAGAATTAAAGCTGGCAGGGTGCGGGGATTTTTTAATTCCCCCAGAACCCGAATAGCCCCGGCTTTTATATCCTCATCTTCATCTTCCAGAGCATGAATTAAAGCAGGTAAACATTCATCGGTTCCCAGTTTTCCCAGAGCATAAATTGCTTTCAGCCGGGTGGGTTTGTCCCCGCTTCGGTATCGCTCCAAAAGCACCGGGAGATTAGCCATTCCATCTAAGCGTTCCAGAGCTTGAGCGGCCATTTTCCGAACTTCTTCATCCGGGTCTTTCAGAAGCCGAAGCAGAGCTTCTCTTCTGGTCTCCAATTGATTATTCTGGGGGAAGGAATTCTCATCTGCGGGTTTCATTTTAATCAGATTTGACTTTTTTCAGGGCTTCTAGCAATTCTCGGGCATTTGGGAATCTATCATTGGGGTCTTTTTGCATACATTTTAAAATAATCCGGTTAAGCTCCTCATCCAAATCCGCCACCAAACTTTTTGCCTCCGGAGGAGGAGTATGAATATGATGATATACCGCATCTCCACTCTTAAAAGGAAGTTGACCGGTCGCCATTTCAAACATAGTCACACCCAGGCTGTAGATATCAGTTCGGTGGTCAATTTCTTTTCCCAGCGCCTGTTCTGGACTCATATAATAAGGAGTTCCGCTGGCAATGGTCTGATACCCTTTCACCTCCTCTAAAACCTTTGCCAGCCCGAAATCCATCAGTTTTACCTGCTTATCTCTGGTCCACATTATGTTTGAACTCTTGACATCCCGATGAACCACCTTCCGCTCATGAGCATATTCCAGAGCCCGGCATACCTGCCCGGTGACCAAAAGCACCGCTTTAATGGGAAGTCTTCCCTCCCGATTCAAAATCTGCTTGACTGTCTCTCCTTCCAAATATTCCATCGCAATATAATAATTGCCTGCTTCTTCTCCCGCATCGTAAACTATGACGATATTAGGATGATTCAGCCGGGCAGCACTTTTTGCTTCCCGGAAGAAATTCCGCAAAGCTGCGGGATGGTCCCGAAGATTACTGGGCAAAACCTTATAAGCAACAATTCGCTCAAGAATGGTATCCCTCGCTTTATAAACAATTCCCATTCCTCCTCTGCCAATCTCTTCAATAATCTCATACCTCACTGGTTTCTCTACCGAAACCCCAAAACCCTCCTGCAAAGTCTGGGTCTCTTCCAGACTGCTGGAAGGAGTGCTTCTGCTATCAATCACGGTTTTTTGCTGGCGAAGTCGCTCCAGCCGGCTCCCCACATCTTTATAATCAATATCAACCAGAAGAATCTTTTCGTATAATTCCATCGCTGGCTCGTAATCTCCCAGCCGTTCATTTAAAAGAGCCAGCTGGTAAAAATCTTCCAGATTCTCTTTGCCGGGCTGTTCACCATCTAAAGCCAGACGAAATGACTCCCGGGCTAAATTAAGCATCCCCTTCTCCTGAAAAATCCTTCCCAAAAGCAAAGAAGCATAACGCCATTGCGGATTAGCCCTATCAACCTGCTGAAGCAATTTTATTGCCCGGTCTAAAAGCCCCCGCTGATATAAATTCTCTCCTGCCCGGAAAAAATCCCCTCCCTTCTCAAACATCTCACACGCCTGAGAAGATTCCCCTGCTTTTTCATAGCATTCTCCAGCTTTAAGATAATTACCTGCCTTTTCATAATCCTCCCCGGCTTTAATCCATTCTTCCAGCTTCTCCCAGAGCTCCCCGGCCCGCTCATATTCTCCTGCCCGCTCCAGCGCCCGGGCTGAGGAAGCCAGGTCTTTCTTCTGGGCATAAAGTTCTGCCACTTTAAGCCAATCCTCTGCCTTCTCCAGCTCCTGAATTGCCCGCTCAGACTCCTTTCGTTCAAGATAATATTCTGCCCGAATCCGGGCAGAAGCCTGGGTATCTCCTAAAAGCTCCAGACATCTGGCAGATTCCAGTAGCTCGCCTGCTTTTTGATAATACTCACCTGCCTCCTTTAATTTTCCTGCCTGTTCCAGAAATCTAGCTGCTTCCAGATAAAGATGAGACCGCTCGCAAATTCGTACCGCATCCTCCAGTTTCCCTGCCTTAAAATAGTCCTCAGCTCCCCGACGAGCCAGCCCCTGATAAAAAGCTAACTCACCACTTGCCAGCTCAGAACTTATCCTCTTTTCTATCTCCTTCAAAGCCTCTTCAAAAGCCCTTCCTGCTGATTGATAATCTCCCACCTGCTCAAATAATTCTCCCGCCCGACGATACCTGCCCGCCTGGAAATAAACCTCTCCAGCCCGTTTTTTATCCCCTGCTTTTTCCAGCACTCTTCCCGCCCGCTCATAATCCCCCAGTTGAAGATACACCTCCCCGGCTGAGCGCAAATCTCCTCCCCGCTCCAAAAGCTCCCCGGCTCTTTTTAAATCCCCTATCCTTTTAATAATTTCTCCTGCTTCTTTAAATTTTCCCAGCCGAAGAAAACTGCGAGCCGAGCCCAGATAATGATGTCCTTTTAAGTAATACTCTCCTGCCTCCTGATAACGCCCGAGATGATATACAATCTCGCCCGCCAGACGATATTCCCCTTGCTCTTTGAGCTGAGAGAGAAGCTTATCCACCCGGGAAGAATTCCATTCTTTAATCTCCTCTTTCCAGTCCCTGGTGATGGGCTTGCGCTCAAAACTTCTTTTCAAATAAAATCCCAGACTCAACAGCACCAGAGCCATTGCTAAAAAAGGAAGATAATTCTCCAGCTCAGCTCCGAGCTGTGCTAAATCCAATTTCCTTCTCCTCCAATTTCTTTATTCGCTTAAACCGTTCATATTCACTATAAATACATCCACAGTATTGCTGGCGATAAAGCCCCAGTTTTTTGGATTGCTCAATTCCCTTTTTCCATCCCGCCCGGAAATCTCTAAATAAAAATTTTACCTTTTGCTCCCGGGCGATGCTCTCCCCTAACTGAGAAATTAATTCCTGATTCTGCTGTTTGGAATAAAGCAATGTAGTGGTAAAAAAATCAAACTTTCCCCGTCGGGCATAACGAGCGGTTTCTTGCAAACGCAGATGATAACAAAGCTGGCATCTTTCTTCCTCCCGAAAACTCACCATTCGGAGCCACTCCTTTAATTGATATTCATCTTTCCAGAGCATCTTTAACCCCAACCACCGGGAAGCTTTCTCCACCGCCTGTTTCCGCCTCAAATATTCCAGATACGGATGGATATTCGGGTTATAAAAAAAACCATACACCTCAAATCCTTCCCCCCGCAGAGCCTCCACCGGATACAGGGAACAGGGACCACAACAGATATGTAATAAAACCTTTGCCAATCTCTCTGCTCCTTATCAGGGAGAGGCAATAATCAAAACAATTCCTATTGCCAGCCAGACCAAAAAATTAAACACCCCGAGAGCCCGGGCGTTTTTAACCCTACTTTCCTCTTTGTTCCCACCAACCAAACTCAGCCCAAAAACCAGAAGACTTAAAATTACCCCCGCGCCCAAGCTGGAAAGGAAAATCAAAGAGAATTTTTTCAAGGACAAAAAGAAAAGAGAGGAATTAATTAACCAGAGAATTGGTCCTGCAAACAACGCCAGAAACAATAAAAGATGGGCGGAATTAAATCTAGCAGTGAAAAACTGCTCCAGCTCCGCCTCTTCTTTCCGGCAATAGGGGCAGGTGCCATTCTGGTCTAATTCTGCTCCACATTCCGGGCACCGTTTCAACGCTTCCTTTCTCTTAATTTGCGCATCTTTTAAATTGGCGCCGGTAAGCACTGCCTGATGAAGGTCAACTTCTTTTAACCTCGCCTTTTCCAGATTGGCATTGGTCAAATCCGCTCCGCCGAGAAAGGAATAACTTAGCGAGGCACCATAAAGATTTGCGGACTGGAGCCGAGTTTTTCCCAAATTGGCATAATCCAAAACCGCCTCTTTTAAATTTGCCCCCCTCAGGTCAGCTTCCTGCAAATCCGCTCCCCGGAAAACAGCAGAGCTCAAATCTGCCCCGGAAAAATTCGCCCGAGAAAGATAAGCATAAGAAAAATCTGCAGAAGCAAGTTTGCTATTTTTAAAATTTGCCTCCCTCAGCTGTGCCCCTTTAAAATTTACCCGGGAGAGGGTCTGCTCAGAAAAATTTGCCCCGGGAAATTCTGCCTCCTCAAAATCCACACTGACCAGATTTGCCTCAGTAAAATCAAGATTTAAGAGCCGTGCCTGGTAAAAACTCAGTCCAAGTAAATCCGCTCCCTTAAAATTCGCCCGATTCAATTGAGCCCGGGAAAGCTCACAACCAAGCCAGCTAGAAGATTCAAATTTGCCGGCATTGAGATTTGCCCCTTCCAGCTGGCATTTCTGCCATTTACTTAAGCGAGCTTCCAAATCAACTAAATTTGCCTGAGAAAAATTTGAATTGCCAATCACCGCTTCATTAAACCTTGCCTGGCGAAGACGAGATTTTTCAAAATTACAATTTTCCAGTTTGGCTTTATCAAAATCCGCCCGCTCCAGATTGGCTGAGCTAAAATTAACCTCCTTTAGCTCCGCTTCCCGAAAAATTGTCTGCCCCAGATTCGCCTGAGAAAAATCTAGCCCGGAGAGCTGATACCCGGAAAAATCCACTCCGGAAAAATCCGCTCCAGAAAACCTCAGCTCAGAAAGTTGCTCCGAAGAAATCTTTGCTCCGGAAAATTTGGCTCCCAAAGCAGAGCAACGGTCAAAACTTATCCCTTTTAAAACCAGACGGGTAAAATTTGCTTCCTTTAAATCGCATTCCACAAATCCCGCTCCTTCAAAATCACTGGCTTGAAAATCCGCCTGGACAAACTGAGAACGGATAAAAGCGGTTCCAGAAATCCTGCTGGCTTTAAAATTTGCCTGAGAAAAATTACATTCCTCAAATCTACATCCACTCAAAACCGCTTTTTCCAGATTCACTCTTGAAAAATCGCACCGATAAAAAACCAGTCCGCTCCATTCCACCGGACCGAGTTCCAAGCCGGAAAAATCCCGCCCTTGAATCTTCTCCCCTTTTTGAATTAACTCTTCCAGCTCTTTTCTTTTTTCTTCCATTAAAATAATTGCTCCTGTCCGGGCGGTAGAGGATAGCCCAGATGCTGATAGGCTTTTTTAGCCACTCTTCTTCCCCTCGGAGTTCTGGTTAAAAAACCAATCTTTAATAGATAGGGCTCCACCACATCCACCAGGGTATCTACTTCTTCATTTATGGTAGCAGAAATCGCCTCTATCCCGGCAGGACCTCCATCATAATATTCAATAATGGTTTTCAGGAACTTTCGGTCCAGTTCATCCAGCCCTGCCTGGTCAATTCCTTCCATTTTTAAGGCTTCTATTGCCACCTCTTTGCTTATCCGCCCATCAGCCCGAACCTGAGCATAATCTCTAACCCTCTTGAGCAAACGATTGGCACAACGAGGCGTGCCCCGGGAACGAATCGCCATCTCCCAGAGAGCATCCTCTTCAATCTCCAGTTCCAAAAGCCGGGCAGAGCGCCTGATAATCTCTGCCAGCTCCTCTGGTGGATAAAAATCAAAATAGTGGAAAATCCCAAACCGATTCCGAAGCGGAGCGCCCAGAAGACCACTCCGGGTGGTGGCACCAATTAAAGTAAAAGGTTTTAAAGAAAAAGTCATAATGGTGGAATAAATTCCTTTTTCCATTGGCACCGAAATTTTAAAATCCTCCATCGCTGGATACAAAAATTCTTCCACCGCAGAATTCAACCGATGTATCTCATCTATAAACAAAATGTCTCCTCGCTCCAGATTGGTTAAAACTCCTAAAAGGTCAGCAGGCTTTACCAGAGCTGGTCCCGCAGTCTTTACCATTCTCGTGCCCATCTCTCTGGCAATAATATGGGCAAGGGTGGTTTTCCCCAAGCCAGGAGGACCATATAAAAGAGTATGTTCAAGAGGCTCGCCCCGCTGACGGGCCGCTTCCAGACTCACCTTGAGCTTTTCCACCAGCTCCCGCTGACCAACATATTCTTCCAATCTGGTTGGTCTTAATGCCCGGTTGAGATTCTCCTCTTCCTTGCCCAGACTCTCCCGGTCCACCAGCCTCTCCACGCTCATCTTCTCACCTCAGCGGTTTTCTTGCCTCTTTCTCTGAGAGCTTGTTGAACCAGTTGGTCGGTCCCGCTCACTCCCCGTGAGCGAAGCCTTCTTACCAGCATCTCCGCTTCACCCCGACGAAGTCCCAACTCTACCAGAATCTCCACCGCGACAATTTCCTCTTCCCCCAGAGAAACTCGTCCTACCCCTGGCTTTTCCTTTAAAAATTTCTCCACCTGGTTCTTTAACTCATTCACCAGCCGTTCCGCACTCTTTTTCCCCAGACCGGGAAGCTCTGCCAGAAGTGATATATTCTGGCTGGCAATCAACTCCGCAAGTTTCTCCGGGCGAATTTTTAAAACCTTCAAGGCACTCCTCACCCCCATCCCGGGCACCCGAAGTAAAAGCTCAAAAAATTCCCGCTCCAGCTCCGAGCCAAACCCCACCAGCCGGGGAGTAAACTGATTGGGGGAAAAATTTTCCAAAAACTCTAAGATAAAAAGCTCAACCGCCTGCTCCTGCTCCGGTCGCAATTCAGCTTCTAGATAAGAAGGAATAAAAACTTCATAGGTGATAAACCCTGCCCGAAGCTCAGCTCTGCCCTCCCCAACAGAAACTAATTTCCCCCGAAGCCGTGAAATCAATTTCTTTTGCTCCTTAATTCCTTTTGATGCTTTAGATGACACAATGCTACCGCTAGAGCATCCGCCACATCAGAGGGACGAGGTAAAGATTTAAGCCCCAGATATGCCTGAATGGAACGCTGAACCTGTAATTTACCAGCAGAGCCATTGCCGGTAAGAGATTGCTTAATTTTCTTCGCCGGATAACTAAACACCTCAATTCCTTGCTGGGCGCAGGCAAGAAAAATTATCCCACGAGCGTGTCCCATTAATATGGCAGTCCGAGGATGTTGATAATGAGAATAAAGCTCCTCCACCGCTACCTGCTCCGGCTCCCCTTCCTCCAGAACCTGAACAATCCCTGAATATAACTCACCGAGCCTCTCTTCCAGCTTTTTGCCTTCCTCTACCCGAATCACTCCGGCTTGAATCAAGCTGAGTTCCTTCCCGTTAGACTCAACCAGACCATAACCAGTAATTCTTAAACCCGGGTCAAATCCCATCACCCGCATAATTTTTAAGCACTTAATCTTTCCAGCTCTTCTTCCGCAATGTCAAAATTAGAATAAACATTCTGGACATCGTCATGCTCTTCCAGGGCTTCCATCAACCGAATCATCTGCTCCGCTTCTTTTCCAGAAAGGCGAATTGTGGTTTGAGGTATCATCGCAATCTGAGCCAGAGTATATTCCAAGCCCTTCTCGTCAAATGCCTGCTTGACCTTATCAAACTGGTCCGGCTCGCAAACAACCTCCCAGACCGACTCCGAATCTCGCACATCATCTGCACCTGCCTCCAGCGCTACTTCCATCACCTCATCTTCGCTTACCTTGCTTTTATCAAAAACTATCAGTCCTTTCCTTTGAAACATCCAGCTTACGCATCCTGCCTCACCCAGATTACCACCTGCCCGGGAGAAAATCTTGCGAATCTCTGCGGTGGTGCGGTTGCGGTTATCAGTCATCGTTTCTACTAAAACCGCGACCCCGCCCGGTCCATATCCTTCATAAGTGGCTTCTTCATAAGAAATACCTTCCAGCTCACCGGTACCCTTTTTAATCGCAGTAATAATGTTATCTTTAGGCATATTCGCGGCTCGGGCATTGGCAATTGCCTGCCGAAGTCGGGGATTAGCATCCGGATCTCCTCCACCCAGCCGAGCCGCAACCATAATTTCTCGCATTAACTTGGTGAATAATTTCCCTCTCTTGGCATCCTCTTTGCTCTTTTTATGTTTTATGGAGTGCCACTTGGAATGTCCGGACATAAACCTCCCTCCTTTTTGCTTATCTTATCACAGCCCCTGGTTCTTTGCAAAGATTTTAGAAGATTTTTGCGCCATATTTTCTAAAGCTTTAATCTTATACAGAAAGAGACTGTCAAAAACTTGCTAGCAAAAACTATCAGCTTGTGGTAAATTTTGAAAGATAAAAGCATCATATTTGAGGAAAGCTAAGGTGGATTTTGAATTCAGCGAATCCGAGCGAATTTTAAAAGAAACTTTAAACCGGTTTGGACAGGAAAAGCTGGCTCAGATTGCAGAAGAAATTGACCGCACTGACCGGTTCCCGGAATGGCTCTGATATTCACTTGCCGGGCTGGAGGCGGTTCAGATTTTTGGCGGGTATGGTTATAGTCTGGAATATCCGGTTAACCGATTTCTTCGGGATGCCAAGCTTTATACGATTGGTGCGGGCAGTAATAAAATAAGAAAAATGATTATTGCAAAAGAACTGCTGGGATTTTAACAAATAACTTGCAAATTTTGCCTTATTAGGCTATATGATAAAAAAAACTTTTTAGGAGGTGAAAGAAATGAATGAAGTAGTTATTGTTGACGGAGTCAGAACCCCGATCGGAAGAGCCCATAAGGAAAAGGGCTGGCTTCGCACTTTAAAAGCCCCTGATTTGCTGAAGGTTCTTTTGGAGGCTATTTTTAAGCGTAATCCTCAAATTAAGCCAGGAGACCTTGATGGATTTTACATTGGATGTGCTAATCAAACCGCGAGTCAGCATGGTATTGCCCGTTTAACCTGGTTGGGAATGGGCTATCCGGACCATGTGCCGGGCATTTCTGTAGAAATGCAATGTGCAAGCGCAATGGCTGCTATTCATATGTGTGCCAATTACATTCAAACAGGTTTTGGTGATATTTATCTTGCTGGTGGTGTTGAAGATATGCTTCATATCCCAATGGGATACAATATTGAATTCTGGCCGGAAATTGCCAAGCATTATAATCCTGCAGAGATTCCGATGGGAATGACCGCAGAGAAAGTAGCAAGAAAATTTAACATTACCCGGGAAGAGATGGACCAGTTTGGCTATGAAAGTCATGTGAAGGCGGTAAAAGCCTGGGAAGAGGGCAAATTCAAAGATGAGGTAATCCCGATTGAGGTCACCTATGAAGATGGCACCAAAAAGGTAATTGACCGGGACCAGGGACCTCGGGCGAACGTTTCTCTGGAAAAAATGGCACAGCTTAAACCTGCATTCCTTCCTCCGGAGCAGAGCCGGGGGGTCACTGCTGGAAATTCTTCTCCGCTTAATCAGGGGGCCTCTTTGGTTCTTTTAATGAACCGCAAGACCGCAGACAAGCTGGGATTCAGCTATCATCTTCGCTATGTGATGGGGGCTCAAGCAGGATGCGACCCAACTATGATGGGCTTGGGACCAATTTATGCCACCCGCAGGGTGCTGGAAAAAACCGGATTGAAAATTGATGATATTGATGTGGTTGAGCTTAATGAAGCCTTTGCTAGCCAGTCTCTTGCTTGTATTAGGGAGCTGGGTATTCCTAGAGAAAAAGTTAATCTTTGGGGTGGTGCCATTGCTATCGGGCATCCGCTGGGATGCTCCGGTGCGAGAATCACCGTCACTCTCAACAGCATTATGAAAACCGATAAAAAAGATGCCAAATACGGGCTGGCAACCCTCTGTGTAGGATTTGGTCAGGGAGCAGCTACTATCTGGGAAAGAGTGCAATAATTTCAGTGAAAATATAAATCCAAAAGGGCGGTCAGATACGACCGCCCTTTTTATTTTAGCCCCAGGAGGAAGAAGATGGAAAAACAACTAACCCAGGAGATTTTCCAGAAAGCAAAGGAGCTGGGGGCAGACCTGGTCTCTGCCTGCTGGCGGGAAGCCTTTAAAAATAATCCCAAAGCTGAGCAAGAGATCGAAAAAATAAATCCCAAAACTCGCAGTATCCTGGTGTATGCGGTTCGGATGGTCAGTTCCTCCATCAGCCAAGCAGAAGAAAATATCCGCATTGCCCAGTTCTCCACCAGGCTAGTTTATGGAGAGCTGGAGCGAATCACCTTTGCCCTGATGAAAGAACTGGATGATAGAGGATATTCCTCTGCTCCAATGCCCACCTATCTGCCGGTGCCTATGACCCCGGAAAGCAAAGGATTAATGGCAGAGCTCAGTCTTCGGGAAATTGCTTATCAGGCGGGTCTGGGCACGATTGGGAAAAATCGGCTTTTAATCACCAGGGAATTTGGTCCCCGGGTTCGGCTGGGAGCAATTCTTACCGATGCTCCTCTGGTTCCGGGCAAGCCCATAGAAGAAGACTTCTGCACCGATTGTCAGCTCTGCGTGGAAAGCTGTCCTACCGGCTCTTTAAGTAAAGAAGGAGAAGAAGCAATCCTTCTCTGTACCCGACATCATATGAAGTATGGTCTTCCCGGTCTGATTCGCTTTGCCATCAAGCTCATCAAGGCTCCGAGCGAGGAGGAGAAAATCAAGTTAATCCTCAGCCCGGAGTTCTGGGAATACTGGCAGAATCTCAATACCGGGATTTTTTATTATTGTTATAACTGCCTGAATGCCTGTCCGATTGGAAGATAAATTTATTTAAAACGAACAAAAATCGGGTTGGTAAATAAAAGATTGCCTTGAGCGTATTTAAGCTCTCCTTTTCCTAACACCTGCACCCGGTAATAGCAATCAAGCTTTTTCTCAAAGGCTTGCCGGTCCAGATATTCAAAATGGGATGAGCTGGTGGTATAAATTACTTTTCCGTTCCGAATCAGCCGAGCCTCCTTAATTGGAACCTCTTTATTTAAAGAGAACCTCACCCGAGCAGGTCCAGAAAGCTCAATCTCTTCTCCAAGCATAATCCTTTCTTTGGGCTTTGCCCGGTCGCTAACTGAAAACTCAGAAACAAAAACCTCTTGAAAATCTTCTCCCATCAAAGCAACCATTCGCCCTTCCCGGATGGCATTAAACACTTCTTCCCGGCTGAATTCTTTAAGATAAAACAAAGTGGTGCCCCGGCGAAGCGTGGTGGGAGGACAATGATAATCTGCTTCTCCCCACGCCCAGAGCGGAGCTTCCCGAAACCCAGCCAGATATTGAAACAAAGCCTGGTCCCACTCTCCGCCCGGTGCTCCTACCTGAAAGAATCCCTCAGGAATCACTGCTACCCCGGTCAGATGAGGCAGACGAGCGGTAAGATGAGTGGGAGCAGGTTCCCAGGTATGGATGGTTAAAATCCAATCATTGCTGGAGCTTTCCGGATGTGCCTGAAAAACTAATCCCCCCTTCTCCCAGATGTAATCTACAAATCTTTGATAAGGCTCTATACCTGGAGCCGGCTCAGAAATGGCACTTATCTCCTTACGAGCCAGCATATTTTCATAAACCTCAAGCTCATCTATCCCATAGATGGTAAAATGCCAGCCCTGTCCTTTAATTAAAGCCCAGGGAAGAGAGCGGGCATTCCAGAAATAGGGTGCCACCTCTACCCCATAAATTAAAATTGGCATCTGACTTTGCTTTGCCAGCTTTTGCAAATGGGCAAGATATTTCTCATAACCTCCCCGCTTGGGAGAATCCACTCCTCCTAAATCCAGGCAGGAATTCCCTTTAATACAAATTCTTCCTTCCCGATGGTCAGTGATGGCTAAAACCGCAATCCCTTCATTTCTTGCCTGCTGAATCAAATCTTCCGGGGTGCGACAACCATCACTGTAAATGGTATGATTATGCACTGAGCCCCGGGCAATTACCCAGCCCTGATATTTCCAGAGCGGGGTATGAAGAGGCTGGGCAAGTTTTTCTTCCAGAGGAACCGGCTTCTGCTTGATATAAGCACAGCTAAAAACCAGAAAGCAGGAAACAAAAACTGCGAACAAATTTTGGACTTTTCTTCCCATCTCCTTCCCTCCGGGGATTTTTGATTTTTTATATCAAGAGCAGGGGGCAATGGCAAATTTATTTTATCTTTAAAGTCCGCATCCGATTGATGGCGCCGGCAAGTTCAAATTTCCTGGGCATTGCCAGGTCGCCAGTGCGATAGGGAACCGCATAATCCAGCCCGAATTTTTCCAGGTCCTGAAAAAGGGCATCAATTCCCCGGGGGAGGGAAGAATATCGCTCTAAATATTTCTGGCTATAAAGGTAAATCAGCTCCGCAACCGCCCGGGTTTGAGAGGTGCTAACCAGCTGTTCCAGAGCTGATAAATCTATGGTGGTCTTTCCATAAAGAATCTGCTTTAAGCCTTTGGCAGAGATTTTTACCTCCCGTTTTCCCCTGCTGGCATCAAAAGAAGCTCTTTGAGGCTGGCGAGGAGCAGGGAGAGAAAAAGGCTCGGGAGTCTCTTTTAATCTCTGGCTGGGGAGCTGGCTCGCGATTTCTTTTGCTTTCTGGCTGACATCTTTCGGGCGGTATTCATCCATCTGAATCACAGTATCTGCAACATCAAAATAATCTCCACTTCCTCCCATTACTAAAATTGTGCTTACTCCGAATTTATCATAAATCTCCCGCACCCGGTCAATAAAGGGAGTAATTGGCTCTTTTTCCTTTGCCACCAGTCTCTGCATTCTCTGGTCCCGAATCATAAAATTGGTAGCAGAGGTGTCCTCATCCAAAAGAAGCACCTCTGCCCCCATCTCCAGCGCCTCTATGATATTGGCAGACTGCGAGGTGGAACCACTGGCATTATCTGTAGAGAATTTTCTAGTATCTTTTCCAAAGGGAAGCCCGGAGATAAAAGCGGAAATATCCACCTTTTCTATTCTTCTGCCGTCTTCTGCCCGGATTTTCACGGTGCCAGCCAGGCTGGCAACATATTCCCTTCCATCACCGGGAATGTGAGGATAAACTCCCTTGCTGATGGCTTCTAAAAGCGTGCTTTTTCCGTGAAAGCCTCCACCGACAATCAGGGTTATGCCTGCGGGAATGCCCATCCCGGAAATAACCTTTCCCCGGCTCAGCTCCATCTCCACTTTTAAAGAATCAGGGGATTCAAATTTTATCACTTCTGCTCCGGTTAAAGGTCGGTCATCCACCCCACTTCTTCTCGGAAGAATGCTTCCCCGGGCAACAAAAGCCACCAGATTTTTTTCTTTAAGTTGAGCCTGGAGCAAATACCAGTCCTCCACCACCTCCAGATGTCTCTCCAGCTCTTTAGAATCTAAATTCTTAAAAAGTAGCGACCGCTTAACAATCTCAGGGATTTCCTGGGAAAATATCTGCTCCGCAGATTTAGAAGTAATGGTTCTTCCAAAGGCAGGCAAGCCAACAAAAAATCTTGCCTCTATTCTCTCATCAGTAATTACCAGCGCGGTTCTTTTTAAAACCTCCTGCCCGCCAGCATCTATTTCTATCAATCCGCTCTTGCCTGAACCCATAGAGCCGGAGCGGATTCTTTTAATCTTTTGAATTGCCTGAGCAAATTTCCGGGCAAGATAATCCTCTAAAGCCAGGCGACGGGCAGGATTATAATCCAGCGACCCGCTAAATCCGGCTTTTTCCCGGCTGATTTCCACACAAACCCGGCTCGGACTGGCAAAAGGGTCGCCCTGGATATGGTCAAAATGGAGCAAATAAAGTCCGAAATCATAGCTTGCCTGAATCTCTTTATAGGCTTTATATCCTCTTCCGTTAATTCTTCTCAGCCTTACTTCCAGCTCCTGTTTGGAAAAAATCTTCATCCTAGTGATTATAAGAGGCAGGATTGGAATTGCAAAAGGTTTTTTGGGCAAGGAAAACTCACCAGACAAAAAGCAAGAATTTTCTCCTTAAAAAATCCTGTGGTAAAATTTTAAATAATGAGGCTGGTTAAGATTTTTCTCTTTCTCTTGCTTTTCATTTCTCATTCTCTCTGGGCGGTGATTTACATCTGGCAGGATGAAAAAGCCAGATACCGAATTACTGATAACCCTGCTCAGCTTCCCAGAGAATTTCAGGCTTTATTAGAGGGCAAAATAGAGCCAAGAAAAGAGATAGGCGGAGTAGGTTATTACCGTGACGGGCGGGGCAATTTTCATTTTTATCGGTTGAGCTCATCCTCTTCAGCTCGGGCGGTTCCCAAAAGCACAAAACCTTCTTCTCCCCCGCCGGTGCTTGATTCCCGCTGGCAGGGCAAGCCCAATCCTCTGGTAATCACTGCTCGGGTAAAAAAGATTATCAGCGGGGATACGATTCTTTTAGAAGGAGGGCAGAAACTGAAATATGCCGGAATCTGTTTTCCGGAGAGCCTGAAAGGTAAAACTAAAATTCATCAGGAGGCAATTGAATATCAGAGAAAACTTCTGGAAGGAAAGGCGGTGCAGATTCTTTTTGATAAAAAACGCTATGATGAAAAGGGCAGGCTCTTGGGGCTGGTTTTTCTGGGCAAAGATATTTTTGTCAACGCGGACCTGGTTTTAAAGGGATACGCACAGAAGCACACAGCTGCTCCCAATTATGAATATCAGGCTTTGTATCAACGTCTGGAGAATTATGCCAGGAAAAATAAACTGGGCATCTGGAAAGAATTAAATAAAGCCTCAAAATAAAATTGGAGTTTAGAGCTTTTTTTAAAACCTCCTCTTTATGGGAAAAAATTTTTGGAGCCGGAGTTTTAATTTATCTGGGTTTTTGTTTTTTCAGTTTCTGGCATTTTCAGTATCTACCTTTTCGGGACTGGTATGACTGGGTTCTAGAGGGGCAGATTCTCGCTCATCTCTCCCAGCCAGAATTTAATTCCTACTATCAACCGGTAAAATATCCAGTGCCCAATTCCTTTGCCAGTTTTTTTCTTGGCTTATTTTCCCGCTTTCTTTGTCCGGAGCAAGCGGGGAGATTATGGCTCTGTATATCTTTTCTGGTTTTTATTCTCGGCTTCTGGTATTGTGCCCGCTGGCTGGTAGGGGGCAATTCCTGGGGATATTTGGGGCTTTTTCTGGTCTGGAATCACTGGTTTTTGATTGGAAACCTGAATCAGCATTTTGGCTTCGGGATTTTTTTACTTGCCCTGGCTAGAATTTGTTTTAAAAAACCCGAGCGATTTAGCTGGAAGCTGGTCTGGGAATTGAATTTCTGGGGGATGTTTCTTTTTTTCATTCATTTCACGGTTTATTTTGCCTTTTTAATTTTTCTTTTTTTCTGGTTCTGGGAGAGAGAAAGAAAAATACTTCAAAGCGGATTTCAGGTTATTTTCGGGACAGGGATTAGCTTGATTTTTTTATTCTGGTATTTATTAAAAAGCTTATCTGGAGAAAATACCGGCAGGTTATTTTTCTGGTATCATCCTTTTTATCATTTTTATGGCTGGCTTTATACTCTGCTTCCTTTTGCCAGCGGAGGGCTGGAATCTTCTCTGCCTCAAGGTTTTGCCTGGCTTAACCTTTTTTATCTGCTTTTGCTACATCTTTTGATTTTTCTGGGGGCGGGTTTTTTTCTTTTTAAATTTTATTCCCAAGCCGGGCGGGAAGAAAAAATCCTTTTATGGACCGCTGGGGGTTTTTTTCTCATTTTGGTTCTTGCCCCATTTCAGCTTGGCAAATGTAATGGGTTTAATTTCCGGTTCGGGTTTCTCTTTATTTTGACTTTTTTAATCTCGGTCTCCCGAGAATACCAACGATACTTCAAACGGTTGACTCAGTTTATCTCTCTGGGGATTGCTTTTGTGATTTTGGGGGCTTTTTTTTCTCAGGCAAAAAAGATGCAGGTTCCTCTTTCTCAGTTAGAGCAGTTTTTAAAATCAAACATATCTTCGGGCGAGAGGGCTTTTTATTTTATCTTTTATCAGCCCCTTGAAGCGGGCGGAAAAAGAAAGCTTGTCAAGTATTATTATCCCCAGACAGGGATAATTGCCCATCTATATTATTCCGGAGGATGTTATCCGAATAAATTTGAAACCGGGCTGATTCTCAAAACTGAAAAATGCCCTACTTACCCGGCGAGTAATCTAGAAACCAAGCCTGTCCGCTTTTTTAAAGAACAATTAGATAATCTTGCCCGAGATTTTGATAGTATAATTTTAGTAGGAAGAATAAAAACGACTAGCAGGTTTATTTCCTTGGTGGCAGAGAAATTTTCACCCAAGAAAAAATCCGAGTTGGCGCTTTATCTGGAAAAGAAGAAATGAGCAAACTGGTGGAGTTAAAAAATATCTCCAAACGCTTTCCCGGGGTGCAGGCACTTAAACAGGTGAATTTTGAATTAGAAAAAGGCGAGGTGCATATCCTTTTAGGAGAAAATGGAGCCGGGAAAAGTACCCTGGTAAAAATTCTTGCTGGAATTATTGTTCCAGACCAGGGAGAAATTTATCTTGAGGAAAAAAGAATTCAGCCTAAAAGCCTGCTTCAGGCACAGAAGCTGGGAATCAGTATTGTGCTTCAGGAGTTCAATTTAATTCCTGACCTCTCCATAGCGGAAAATCTGCTTCTCATCAACCGCCCGGAAGGAAAGCTTTTTCAGTTGATTTCCCGAAGGACTCTGGAAAAGGAAGCAGAGAACCTTTTTGCCCGGCTGGGGATTTATCTTTCCCCTTCCCGGCTGATTCGTCAGTTGAGCGTTGCAGAAAAACAGCTGGTAGAAATTGCCAAGGCGCTCAGCTTTCAAGCCCGGGTTC
>CAZKMM010000024.1:0-23427 GCA_964553915.1 uncultured bacterium | reverse complement strand
TCTATCTCTCTGATTCCCTCGTATTCGTAAGCCAATTCCTCAGTGGTTATGTCCTTTCCATCCTTGAAAACTTGCTCAACGTAATACTCGTCCGGGGAATCTTCTTCCATGTCTTCCTTTCTGATACTTACATTTTTCTTTAAATCTTTTTTCAATGCTTCAAGAAGGTTTTTTTCGCCAGTGGTATATTTAAAAACTGCCAAGCTATCACCACACTCTTTGGCATTATGTCTATCAAGCCAGATATAAAGGTTTTCATAATCTCCTTTTATTCCCAAGTCATAAGAGAGCCATATAGTTTTTTCTTTTTTCATATGTGTTTCAACCTTCATTTCTTTTTCTCCTCTTTGATGTATTTATTATAGTTTTTAAGTTTTCCGCTTTCAAATTGCCTGGGAATCAGGCAGAGGAAGCAAAGGGGCTGGGAATAGGGATTGGTAAATTGGTGCTCTTGGTTCGGTTCAATTAAAAGAGCATCGCCCGGAGCGATTTCTATTTCGTTACCCTGAGCATAAACTTTTCCTTTTCCGCTGAGCACATATACCTCGTGCTCCCAGGAATGAGAATGCCGGGGAGTGGCACCGCCCGGCTCAATCTCAAAGATTCGCATTATAAAATTCGGAGCAGATTCCTCCTCGCCGATTAAAACCTGCTTTTTTACTTTTTTAGCTCCCGGCTCCAGAACTTCTTCCCAGTTTCCCTGAGCAGGGTTTTTCTTAATCATTTTTCTATCTCCAGATTGATTCCCTCGCTGATTCCCGGAGAAAGCTGTTCTTTGATAATCGCCAGGCGATTGAGCTGGTTGGTGCCTTCATAAATCTGGGTGAGCTTGGCATCCCGAAAGCATTTTTCCACCCCCCATTCTTTGAGCACTGCTTCTTCGCCCAGAATCTCCATTGCCATTCTTGAAACCGCCACCGCGGTATCAGACCCGCTGACTTTGGCAAGGCTGGAAAGCTGAACCGAACGGGAGCGAACCGAAACTGGCACTTTCTTTTCAATCCGCCAGCGAAAGAACCTGTAAAGTAAGCCCCAGGGAAACAGGTTGTGAAACCAGGGCTGGCGTCTGAGCCAGTAAGGAGAGAGTTTTGACATCAGCTGTGTGAAGGTCTGCTTGAGAATTTGGGGAACATGCTCAAAGTCAAAATAAAAAGCAGCATCATAAACCCCCTGACGGGCAAGCTGAATCTGGCGATACATTTCTGCCAGAAGGTATTGCACCTTCTGGTCTTCAATCAGGTATTTCCCATTCTTTTTAGTAGTATGGGCATAGTAATAAGCCCGCTCGTATGCTCCCCGGGCAATGCCTAAAGCAATGGCTCCTACTGGAGCTCGGCTGGCGCAAAGAATCGCTATTGTATGAAGCATACCCTCGCCTTCATTTCCCATCCGGTCTTGCTCCGGGACAAAAACATCTTCAAAAATCACCTCTGCGGCCGGGCAGGCTTTCTGCCCCATTTTTTTCTCTACCCTGCCAATGCTCACCCCTTTAGCATCTGCGGGAACCACAAAAGCGGTAAAAGTTCTAAGCGGGTCTTTCCGGTCAAGTGCGGCCGTGACAAAATGAGTTCTTGCCACACTGCCGTTGGAGATAAAACATTTTCTTCCGTTCAGGATATATCCTCCGCTGACTTTTTTTGCTTCTAAAGTAAGCTTTGCCTGGCTTAATCCTTCCGCATCTTCCACATCGGAACCGGCGCTCGGCTCGGTAATATCCAGAGAAAAAAGCCAGGGCTCGCCCTTTTTTTCCTCCTCCACAATTTTTCCCAGATGGCGGTCAATTACCTTCATATCCAGGCTCAGAGCAATAGCGGAAAAGCCCAGGGCATGGGCACCAAAAATATTGCCAATTCCGGCACAGGCAGAGCACATCTCCTCCATTATCAGGCTCATTCCCGCAACTAAATATCCCTGTCCTCCCACTTCCCTGGGAACCGCAAAACTGAGCCAGCCTTCTTTGGCTCCCTCCCGAGTAATCTCCCAGTCAAAATATCTCGGGTCCTGAAAAACCTTTTCTTCAACATCCAGTGCCCGGGGCCAGATTTTTTTCCGGGAAAAATTCCTCACCCGCTCCAAAACCTCTTCCAGACCCTCAACCAGCTTTTTATGGCTTTTTCTAAGAAGCAAGATTCTAGGAATCATCTGCTCCAGAGATGGACTTAACTCCGGGAACTCCTCCCAGGGAATCTGCACTTGCTCAGTCATTTTTCTCCTCCTCCTAATTTATTCCCATTCAATGGTTGCGGGTGGTTTGGAAGAAATATCATAGACCACCCGATTGACCCCCTTGACCTCATTGATAATTCGGTTGGAGATTTTTCCTAAAAGCGAGTGAGGAAGGTCAGCCCAGTCTGCGGTCATACCGTCCAGGCTTTTTACCGCCCGAACCGCGATTACATTCTCATAGGTTCTTTCATCTCCCATTACTCCAACCGTTTTTACTGGAAGAAGAACCGCAAAATACTGCCAGATTTCTTTATTAAGACCGGCTTGCTCTATTTCTTCTCTGACAATAGCATCTGCTTTTCTCAGGATTTCCAGCCGTTCTCTGGTGACCTCGCCAATGATTCTTACCGCCAGCCCGGGTCCGGGAAAGGGCTGACGCCAGATGATTTCTGCAGGCAAGCCCAGTTCTTTTCCTACTTTTCTAACCTCATCTTTAAAAAGCTCCCGCAGGGGTTCAATTAACTGCAAATTCATTTTTTCCGGCAAAGCTCCGACATTATGGTGACTTTTGATTTTACTGGAAGGACCCCGGAAAGAGGTGCTTTCAATTACATCCGGATATAAAGTTCCCTGAGCAAGAAATTTTACCTCTGGAATTTTTTCTGCCTCTTTTTCAAAAACCTCTATAAAGGTGTGCCCGATAATTTTTCGCTTCTTTTCCGGGTCAGTTATCCCTTTCAGTCTTTCTAAAAACAGCTCGCTGGCATCCACATAAACCAGTGGGATTTTAAAATTATCCCGAAAAACCCGAAGCACCAGCTGGGGCTCTCCTTCCCGGAGCAGTCCGTTATTGACAAAGATACAGGTGAGCTGATTGCCAATGGCTTTATGGAGCAAAACCGCGGTCACACTGGAATCCACCCCGCCGGAAAGTCCGAGAATTACCTTTTTGTCTTTTACCTGCTGGCGAATTTTTTGAATGGTGATTTCAATGAAATTCCCTGGATTAAACAGGGGCTTTAAGCCGGAAATTCTGAAAAGAAAATTTGCCAGAATATCCTTTCCCTGAGGGGTATGAGCCACCTCCGGATGGAACTGCACCCCGTAAATTTTTCTTTTTGGCTCCCTGATTGCCGCGAAAGGAGAATTTGAGGTATGAGCGATTCTTTCAAAACCCTCTGGAGGCTTTTCAATTCGGTCTCCGTGACTCATCCAGACCCGAATGCCCTTTTCTGCCTCTGCCCGGTCGTGGTGGAGGGTTTTCTTTTCCGCCTCAGCTTTTTCCTGGATTTTAAAAAATAAATCAGAATCATCATCAATTATTAACTGGGCAGGTCCATATTCTCTTTTTTCTGCTTTTGCCACTTTTCCGCCGAGCAGATGGGTAATTAACTGCAAGCCGTAGCAGATGCCGAGGATGGGAATTCCCAGCTCAAAGATTCTTTTATCTGGCTGGGGGCTTTTCCGGTCAAGAACACTGGCAGGACCTCCAGAAAGGATAATTGCTTTGGGGTTTAATTTTTTTATTTCTTCCAGCCTAAGCTCCGGGGGATGGATTTCCGAATAAACCTCCAGCTCCCGCACCCGACGAGCAATGAGCATTGTATACTGGGAGCCGAAGTCAAGAATGAGAATTTTTTGCTCTTGATAGTTCTCCAATTTGTTTTCTATTCCAGTCGGTAATTTGGGGCTTCTTTGGTGATAATCACATCATGAACATGACTTTCCCGAAGTCCGGCATTGGTGATTTTGATGAAGTGGGCTTTTTCCTGAAGCTCAGAGATGGTTCTGCACCCGCAGTATCCCATTCCTGCTCTCAACCCTCCAACCAGCTGATAAATACTGGCAGATAATGGTCCCCGATAAGGAACCCTTCCTTCTATTCCCTCCGGCACCAGCTTGCCCATACTCAAACCCTCATCTCGCTCCGCCTGACTTAGAATATCCTCCCAGCTTACCTCCTGACCGTATCTGCGGGCGCTCCCTTCCAGCATTGCTCCCAGTGAGCCCATCCCCCGATATACCTTGTAGCTCCTTCCCTGATATAAAACCAGCTCGCCCGGGCTCTCATCTGTGCCGGCAAATAAACTGCCAATCATCACTGAGTCTGCTCCGGCAGCCAAGGCTTTGGTAATATCTCCAGAATATTTTACTCCCCCATC
Organism: uncultured bacterium; assembly: GCA_964553915.1. GTDB lineage: Bacteria > RBG-13-61-14 > RBG-13-61-14 > RBG-13-61-14 > DRUE01 > CAZKMM01. The sequence continues at coordinate 19,099 of CAZKMM010000024.1, read as the reverse complement.
CGCAATAATCGGCACCTGATAGGATTTTGCCATCCGGGAACATTCAAAAATCGCAGTAATCTGGGGCACTCCCACTCCCGCAACGATTCTGGTAGTGCAGATCGAGCCAGGACCTATTCCCACTTTTACCGCATCTGCTCCTGCTTCAATCAGGGCTTTGGTTCCCTGGGGGGTGGCGACATTTCCTGCGATTACCTGGATTTCAGGAAAATTCTTCTTTATTCCCTTAACTTGTTCAATTACGCCCTTGGAATGACCGTGAGCGGTATCAACACAGATTACATCCACTCCGGCTTCAACCAATTCACCAGCACGCTCCAGCTCCTCTTCTCCTACTCCCACCGCGGCTCCCACTCTTAACCTTCCCATCTCATCCTTGCAGGCATTGGGATGCTTTTCGGTTTTTTCTATATCCTTGATGGTAATCAGTCCTTTAAGTTTTCCCTGTTCATCTACTACCAGAAGCTTTTCAATTTTATGTCGGTGGAGAAGCTCCTTGCTTTTTCCCAGAGTGATGCCCTCGGGAACCGTGACCAGGTTATCTTTGGTCATAATTTCCTCAACTTTTAGGTCGAGATTTTTTTCAAAGCGGATGTCCCGGTTGGTAAGGATTCCCAGCAGTTTTCCGGAATCATCGGTCACCGGCACCCCGGAGATATTATGTTTTTTCATCAACATCAGAACATCAATCAATTTCCAGTGAGGACGAGCGGTAATCGGGTTGACAATCATTCCGCTTTCAAATTTCTTTACCTTTTCCACTTCCTCTGCCTGCTGTTGAATGCTTAAATTCCGATGGATAATCCCAATTCCTCCTTCCTGAGCCATAACAATCGCGGTGCGGGATTCAGTGACCGTGTCCATTGCCGCACTGACCAGGGGGATTTGAAGCTCTATTTCCCGGGTCAGACGGGTTTCTACACAAACCTCGTTTGCCAGCACCTCAGAATAAGCAGGCAGAAGTAGAACATCATCAAAAGTGAGCCCTTCTTTTAATTCCAGATTCAATTTACACCCCTAGCTTGAGATATTTTTACTTGAAAAAAATTTTCTTTTCAAGCAGGGGGTTAGTCTTCTGGTTCCAAAAATATCTTATGGGCAGAAAAATCTATTTTCTTGATTTTTCCCCGAAAGGTCTTTTCCTCGCCCAACAGATTCTCAATCCGCCATTCCTTCTCAGAAATCGGCTCCATTAAAATTACATCTTTCAAAAAAAGTTCTTCCTTATCCCCCTGCTTAAAGTATGCATTTGATTCACACATTTCAAAATATATTAGCACGCAAAGATTAAAAAGCCAAGCTAAAATTGGGGATAAAGATATGTTTTCCCCCAGGGAGAGATAAAAAGATAATGCTCTTTTTCCCGCTGAATTTTCCAGCCGGCAAAAAAACTCAGCTTTCCATATCCGGGCAGTTCCAGGGCAAATCTGGGAAGAGCCAGCCCGGAAAGCTGGCTGAGTTCATTCATTATCTGGAAAGATTCCTCTAAAGGAGTGACAAAATCAATTGCTCCCGGCACCGGGTCGCACTGGAAAAGGTAATAGGGCTTGATTCCCATCCCGGTGAGCCGGGAAAAGAGCTGGCTTAAAATCCGGGAAGAGTTATTTACTCCTTTTAAAAGCACGGTTTGGTTGAGAGTGGGGATGCCTGCCTTTCTTAGAAGGCTGATAGCCTTTTGAGTTTCAGAAGTTAGCTCCTGATGATGATTGAAATGACTGACCAGCCAGATGGGCTTTGAAGCTTCTTTTAAAATATTTACTAATTCAGAGTTAAACCGTTCTGGAAAGAAACTGAGCCCCCGGGTTGCCAGCCGGAGCAGGGTTAAATGCTCAACTTTCCCCAGCTTCTCAATCAGTTTTTTTAATATGGAATCAGAAAGGGTGAGGGGGTCTCCGCCGGAAATAATAACTTCTTTAACTTCTGGATGGACTTTTAAATATCTGATGAGAGTCTTAATCTCTTCTTCCCCGATTTGGAAGGGGTCTTGAGCAAGAAAATCCTGGCGAAAACAGAACCGGCAATAAGCAAAACAGCGATTGGAAGCCAGCACCACCACCCGGTCGGGATAGCGATGAATTAGCCAGGGAAAAATCCGATACCGGCTTTCCTGAGAAAAATCTCTTATTCCCGGCTGATTTTCCGGGCAAGACCGTGAAGTTATTTGAAGTTTGAGCGGGTGGTTTTGCTTTTCCCAATCAGGTAGGATGGGGGAATGCTCCTCAGAGGAGATTCCTGAAAGATAAATTTCCCTGCCTTTTTCCTGAGTGCTTCGGAACTTCGCCTTCTCTTTTTCCCTCAAATAATCAGAATATCTTTTGCTCATTTTTGATTAATTCTAACAAAAGGAGTTTGATTCTTAAAATGGTTTGACAATTATCTAGGTCTGCTTTTAGATATAAAAATAAAAAAATAAAATGAGTGAAAAGAAAAACCTCTCCAAACCAGAAAAAATTGCCCTGGGCGCAATTGCGCTTAATTTTTTTCTCACGGTGATTAAATTCATCTTAGCTGGAATTTCTGGTTCTCTGGCGCTTTTAGCTGAGGCATTTCATTCCTTTGCTGATATTGGCTCCAGTGGGGCAGTGTTTCTTGCGATTCGGCTGGAAAAGACTCCTCCTTCTCCTGAGCTGAAAGGCTGGAAAAAATTTTTTTACACCTATCCTCAGCTTAAAGTAGCTTTTGCCATTGGGATTTTTCTTCTGCTGGTTTCCGTTGCGGTTTTTCGTCGGGTATTTCGTCCCGAGCCAATTGTGGTGAGGTATCCGCTTTTTACCGCTCTGGTAATGCTGGGTCTGGCTTTAGCTTCTTATCTGCTTTCCCGGTTTGAGCGGGTGGTAGGGGAGCGGGAATCTTCTCTGGCTTTAACCGCAGATGGGCATCATGCCTTGGTGGATATGTTTGGCTCTTTGCTGGTTGCCAGTGGATTATTTGGTGAGGCTTTGAATCTTCGGCTTGACCGACCGGTGGCTTTTATCATTTCTTTGTTTATTGCCCTTCAGGCGCTCAATGTTTTTGTGGTGGCAATTCGGGACTGGCGGAAAAAGGAAGAAAGTGCCAGCTATCGCTATCCCCAGTATCTGATTGACTTTTTCCAGAAGCAACTGCCGGAGAAAAGAAACCAGTTTATGCTTTCTTTGGCAAAAAAACTTAAATTTTCCGGCTCCGAGTCCGAGCAGATAAAACGGGCTGAAAATCTCTCGGTGCTAGTGGTGTTGCTCTTAATTATTTTGCTTTGGTTTTTGAGCGGAGTTTATTTTGTAGCTCCTTATCAAAAAGCAGTGGTAGAGAGATTGGGAAGCCCCCTGAAGGTCCAGCCCCCAATCGGAGCAGGGATTCATTATGCTTTGCCTTTTCCCATTGACCGGGTGCGTAAGATAGATGCCCTTCGGGTGCGTCGGACTGTGATCGGCACCGAGGTAAGTCCGGAGAGTCGGATGCTTCTCTGGACCAATATTCATTACCTTCGGGAGCATAATGTTTTAACCGGAGACAGGATTTTTGTTGATTGTGGCTTGGTGGTTCACTGGAGGATTTCGGACCCGTATCAATATCTTTACGGCAATGCCAATCCGGAGCGACTTTTGGAGTCCGTTGCCTATCAGGCTTTGTTAAAGGAGTTTGCCCAAAAAGATTTTTTCCAGATTTTGATTTATCAGAGGAGGGAGCTGGAGGAAAAGCTCTTTGAAGAAATAAGGAAAGCGATGGAGCAGGGAAAAAGCGGGATTGAGGTGCTGGCAGTGGACTTGCGGGATATTCATCCTCCCACCACGGTGGCGCCGGATTTTGAAGAGGTGGTAAGTGCGATGGTGGATTATCAGACTTTTATCAATCAGGCAATTGGGTATGAGAACGGGTTAATTCCCCGAACCAGGGGAGAGGCGATTGGAATGCTCAATCAGGCAAAGGCGAATCGGGCTCTGCGGGTCTTACAGATGAAAGGAGAAAAAGAAAGGCTCCGCTTGAATCATCGGTCATATAAATTTTCTCCCTTTATTTATAAGCCGGTGGTCTGGCTGGAAGCAGTGGAGCAGGTTCTTGCCGGGAAGGAGAAATATCTGGTTCCCCCAGAAGCCGCAGAAGGAGCCCTGGAGCTTTATCTGATGATGGAGCCGGGCAGAATTAAAGTTTTGTCTTCTCCGGGAGCATCTTCGCCAGGAGGAAGAAAATGAAGAAGGTTTTAGTCAGTTTAGGGGTAATTTTAGGCATTGTCCTGATTATTTCCATCTTTACCTTTGTCGTGGACCAGACTCAATATGTGGTGCTAACTCAGTTTGGTCGTCCGGTAAAGGTTTATGACCAGCCGGGATTAAAGTTTAAACTCCCGCTTCCCATTCAGAAAGTTAATCGGATTGACCGCCGGCTTTTGGTGTTTGAGAGCCGGCTTTTAGAACTTTTAACCAGGGATAAGAAGAATATGGTCATTAAGTATTATGTCTGCTGGCGAGTTGCGGACCCGATGGTTTTTTTCCAGGCAGTGGGAAGCCAAGCAATGGCAGAGCAGAGAATAGAAGATGTTTTGATAGCCAAAGCAGGTGCCAGCCTGGGAGAATTTGAATTTGAGGAGCTTTTAAGCACAGAAGAGCAGATAAAAATCCCCTTGCTGGAAAAAAAGATTAAAGAAAACATCGGGGAGCAGGTAAAGAAAAATTTCGGGATTGAGATAGTTAAGGTAGGAATCAGTCGGCTCCAGCTTCCCGAAGCAAATACTTATAGCGTTTATAATCGGATGAGGGAGGAGCGGAAAGCGATCGCTAATAAATATCGGGCAGAGGGCCAGGAGCAGGCTTCTAAGATTAAAGCCGAGGCAGACCGCAAAAAAGCAGAGATTATTGCAGAAGCCAAAAAGCAGGCAGAAATTATCAAGGGAGAGGGCGAGGCAGAAGCGGTAAAGATTTATGCTCAGACCGCGGGCAAAGACCCGGAATTTTTCAAGTTCTGGCGCACCCTTCAGGTGTATAAAAAAATTCTGGATGAAAAAACCACTTTAGTATTAAGCGAAGATAGTGAGTTATTTAAATACCTGAGTAAATGATGTTTGGAGAATTTAAAGAAGAAGCCAGGCTAGCCTTTAAGAACTTCTCCCGGGTGGTGGGAGGATTACTGCTCGGTCTGGTTCTGCTTTATCTGGCGAGCGGGGTCTATGTAATTCAGGCAAATCAGGTAGGATTGATTCGGAGATTTGGCAGACTCAAGCCCGAGGTGATTCCTCCGGGAATTCATTATCATCTGCCCCGTCCGATTGACCGGCTAAATAAGGTTAAAATCAAAGAGGTGCTTCGCCTAGAAGCAGGATTTTATCCTCAGACCCAAAGCTGGGAATATGGAGAGTTAATCCCCTATTGCATCAGTGGAGATAAGAACATTCTTCATAATCATTTTATAATTCAATACCGGATTTCCCGACCTCAGGATTACCTTTTCCAGACAAAGGATGCCGGGAGATTACTTTCCCAGCTTGCCGGTGCAACCATTATTAAAGTGGTAGCAGGTAAAACGGTGGATTATCTTTTAACCACCGGCAAAAGAGAAGTGGAGCTGGAAATAAAAGACCGGCTTCAAAAAGAAATTGACCAGCTTCAGCTCGGTATCACCATTTTAAGTGTGGATACCAAAACTGTGGAACCTCCCCAACCAGTAGTTGATGCCTTTCAGGATGTAATAAATGCCCACGAAGAGATGGTCACCAAAATTCACGAGGCAGAAAATTACCGCAATAAGCTAATTCCAGAGGCAAGAGCAGAGGCACAGCGGATTATTGAAGAAGCTAAAGCTTATAAATTTGAAAAAGTTTCTCTGGCAAAAGGCAATGCTCAGAGGTTTGAAAAAATCCTGGAAAGATATAAAAGGGGTGGGATTGCGGTTCGGCAGAGAATTTATCTTAATTTGATTGAAGAGGTTTTGGGTAAGGTTAAGATATATATCCTGGCAAAAGATAAAAATGGCAGACCAGTAAAGCTCAAGCTGGTCAGTGGTCCGGTTCCAACCTCTCCCCGGCTTCCAGAGTCTCCCTGAGCCTTCTAAAACCCAGCCCGAGCATAAAAAGGAAAAATAAAAGAGAGCTTAAACTAACATATAATCCAATCAAAAACCCAAAAGGCTGATAAACAAATTCCACCTTTTTAACCCCGGACTCAAGCTCAACCCTGCGGAATAAAATCCCCTGCTTGAAGATTCTTTTTTCTTTTCCTCCTGGATAAACAAAAGCTCTCCAGCCCGGAGCATACTGGTCTGCCAGAATTAAATTTCCTTTTGAGGAATTATGAATTTCAATCACCACCCGCTCAGGTTGATAGCTGGTAATTTTTGCCCGGAAAAAATCCGGAGCCGAGCCCGGCTCGGAAATCCAGACCCGGGGCCAAGCATCAAGATTCTGATATAAATAATAAGCTCTGTCCTGGTCTTTAAGATGCCAGCCAGAAATGTTTAACCGCTCGGAGCTTAGTAGATATTTCACTCCTAATCGGTCAAGCCAGGGCGAGCCCAGGTTTTCTTTTCTTACATCAAATGACCAGCCGTGCTTGAAAAATTCCCTGATGGCATCTTTCAGCTCAAACCCTTCAATTTCTCCCATCATCCGGACATAATCTCTGGGATACATTGCCTCAAACACCCTCAGGTCATTGATTTGATAAATCAGGTTGAAGTTATGATGAAAAAAGCCATTTAGTCCGGTAAATCGCACTGGCTCTTTTTCTTGAATAATCGGAACCAGGTAAGAAGGAGGCTTGGGTTGAAAGAATCTCCATCGTGCCCGGTCAATCTTGCTCCGGGGATTATATCCAGAATAAAAATAAACAAGATTCACCCCGGCTAAAAAGACCAGTCCCAGCCCGCAGATTTTTCGCTCCTGAAAAAGAATTCCATAAAGCCCCACCCCACTGGCAAAGAGAAACAAAAGCATAGGCTCCAGCCAGGCATTCCGGAAAGGAGGATAAGAGACCGAAGGAGGATAGCGATAGACCAGAAGCAGAGAAAGAAAAGCCAGCCCAAAGCAAAAAGCCAGCGCCATTCCATACCTTTTAGAGCTGAGGCTGGTTAAATACCGCTCAACTCCAAAGCCAGCCAGAATCGCCAGAGAGAAACATACCCCGAAATAAGCATACTTAACATTGGCGATCCGGTTAAAACCAGGAAGAAGATTGATTAAATGAAAAGGCGGAACCCAGTAAATCACCCCGAAGAATACCACCAGCCAGAGCCAGAAAAAAAGCAACTTACGGTTTTTTAACCCGCTCAGGCTGAAAAAAGCCAGAAACACCGGCACCAATCCGAGGTATTCCCTCATAAAAAGCTGTTCCAGATAGCTTCGGTGAGGTCCATAAACCCAGGGGAAAAACAGGCTATAGATAAATTTCAATCTCGGACGGGCAATGGTGTTCAGCTCGGTGCTATGAATATGCCAGCCATAACCAAGATATTCCCAGAAAGAAAGAGTCTGAAAAGAAGCTAGTATCAAGCCCAGAACCAGAGCAAGGATTATCCCAAAGCTCTCCTGCCGTCTCGCCCAGCTTCCCCGAAAAATCAGATAGAAAAAAATAAAAAGATAAACATAAAAACTCACCTGAGGATTGCCTCCAATCGCCACCATAAAACTTACTAAAATCAATCCCAGCCAGGCAAAAAATTTCCTTGGGCTCTGATATATTTTCTCCACTAAAAGTAAGCCTGCAGGAAGCCAGAGCTCGCTGTTTAGTAAAACCATATTAAGATGCTTGGAAATATATCCGCAAGAACACATAATCAACCCGCTTACTGAACCTGCCAGAGGACTTAATCCTAAAGCTCGGGCAGATAAATAAGTAAAAATTCCCAGTAAAGCCAGTTTTAAAATTAAAACAAAATCCAGAACTTTAAGATAGGGAAAGAGGGCAAAAATCAAGTTAAAAGGATTTAAAGGAGAGCTTTGATAATTAGCCAGGAGAGGAAATCCAGCTCCTTCTAAAGAGCACCAGAGAGGAAAATATCCGCTTCTCAATTGCCGGGCAGATTCCATCAGCCAGGGGTATAAACAAAATCTCGGTCCCGGGTCTTCTACCAGACAAAGTCCCAGACTATGCTGAAAAGATATAAAGCTCTGATACTGAATCAAAATAAAAACCAAAAGAAAAAACAAAAATATCACAAATGGGACTTTCCTCTTCATTTTTTTCAATTAAATCATAAATTTCCCTAATCTGCCAAGATTAGGAGAAAAATGAGGGCGGAAGAAATTATTTTTTCATCTGGGCTAACTTCTTGGCTACTTCTACCCGGAGATTGATTTCATTTCTAGGGGGTGATTCTTTGACCAACTTGTTTATCCTACGAACAAAGACCTCCCGCTCCAGTGATTTATAAAGAATGGGGAAAAAATAAGTTTGCTTTCTTATTGCTAAAAGATATGACCTCATCTCCTCCCGGTAAATAAGAATCAGGCATTTCACCCCATAAAAAAGTTTTTTTACTTTTTGTGCTAACTCTACACCATTAATTCCCGGAAGGGTAAAATCGCAAACCAGAAGATTAACTGGCTGAGAGATGATTTTTGCCAGAGCTTCTTCTCCACTGCGGGCAAAAAATATCTCTAAATCGCAGTTTTTGAGCATTTCTGCCCATTCTCCCAGTTGCTCGGGAGAGCCAGAAGCTAGCATTATTGCAGGTTTTGGCATTTTATTTTTATTCGGAATTTTTTAGCTGGAATTCACTATTTTCTTCTGTTTGGTCATAAAGCACAGTTCTGGTAAAATTTTTATATGCTTTTTCAACTGCGAGATTTAAACCAGAATAAAACCTATCCTTTAACCGGCTTGCTCAAGCAAATTGGAAGAAGCCCGGAAGCAGATATTGTTATTTCTGATTCCCGAGTCTCCCGGCTTCACGCCCGGCTGGAAAAAACCGAAAAAGGCTGGGTAATTCTGGACCTGGGAAGCAAGAACGGCACCCGGGTAAATGGGAAGCTGGTTAAAGAAAAATTACTTTCCAGCGGAGATATTATTCAGATTGGACCGGTGAAATTAGTTTATGAGCCAGCACCTGAGCCAGAAGTGCCCGAAGAAGATACCAAATTAGAAAACAAACCAGTAAAAAAGCCGGGGTTTTTCTCCAGGTTCTTTAAGCGGGAAAATGAAGAATAAATTCTGGCCTGGACTTCTTTTTTTGCTTTTAAGCTTCCAGACTTCTCCGGAGTTAAATCAGCTTCAGGGATTGGTTTATGCTCAAAAGTGGCTGGAAGTTTTAAAAACCGCACCCTCGCTGGAAAAAGAAGCTCAACAAAACCCTGGTTTGTATTTTCTTTTTGGCTATGCCGGGGTTCAGTCAGGTCAGTATTTCCCTGCTATTAAAAACCTGGAAAAGTCCCTTGATTCTTCTTCCGCACTGGAGAATTTTTCCAGATATTATCTGGGTAAATCCTGGCTGGAGCTGGGCGAGCTGGAGCGGGCAGAGAAATTTTTAAGCCAGACTCTTGCTTCCAATCTGGTTTATCTTCTGGCTCAATTTGACCTGTGCCGGATTTATCTTAAACAATCGGAGCTGGAGCGAGCCGGTCGGATTATTTATCAGCTTCGGGGGGAGCGGGTTTTTCCTGAATTTTATCCAGAGTTTTTGCTTCTGGAAGCAGAATTTCTTTCTGCCCAGAAAAAGACCCACTTATATCAGGAGAAGCTGAAAGAGATTTATATAAATTTCCCCCTGAACTACCCGGAACAGCTCCCACCACCTCAGCTTAATCCGGAGCAGGTTTTGATTCGGGCAAAAAAACTGATTCAGGCAGGTAGCCCGGAAAAAGCCCAGAAAGAGCTTCTCGCTTTAAAACAGTCTCTGAGGAAAAAAGACCGCCCGCTCCTTAATCAGCTTCTTCCTATTCTTGCCCGGGCAAGCTTTTTAGCAAAAGATTACCAGGCGGTGCTTAATCTGGAAAAAGAAGCAGAAAAATATGCCAAAAAGGAGGGAGAGTTCTGGTTTTATCTTGCCTGGGCTTACCACCGCCTGGACCAGGAGAAAAAAGCAGAAAAAATCTATAAAAAATTTCTTTCTTCCCTTAAAAATTCTTCCTATGCAGACCGGGCGGTATTTCATCTGGCAAGAATGCTTCAGCTCAATGGAGAGCTTGATTCTGCCCGAAGATATTACGAGCGGTTGGTTGAGCTTTTCCCGGAATCCGAGCTTTGTCCAGAAGCATATTTCCAGTTAGGATTGAGTTATTTTCAGGAGAAAAAATTTCCCCGAGCAGAAAAATTCTTTGAAAAAGGGCTGGCAATTGCTCCGGAAAAAGCTCAGTTTTATTACTGGCTGGCAAAAACCTATCAGGAGCAGAAAAACCAGAGCCAAGCCCAGGATTTAAAAAAACAGTTAATTGAGCAATTTCCCGCCAGCTTTTATTCCTATCTGGCAGACCCCAATCCTCCCAAAGGCATTATCCCCAGGGCAAAGGTGCATATTCCGGGATTTCCCGGCGAATTTGATACCGGCATTGCCCTTGCCCGGCTCGGGCTTTATTCTCTGGCAGAAAAGGAAATCAAATGGCAGATTTTCCGGAAAAACTTTTCCTCCAGCCAGATTTTGAGTCTGATTTATCAACTGGAAGCAGTGGAATATTATCCTCTGGCATTTGAGCTTTTCTGGAACCAGTTTTTGCCCGAACTCGGTTCTGAGCCGGCAAAATATTATTTATATCTGGTTTATCCGGATGGATTTAGGGCTCTAATTCTTTCCCGAGCCCGGGAATATAAAATTGAGCCAGCTTTAGCTTATGCCTTGATTCGGGCAGAGAGCGGTTTTGACCCTTCCTGCACCTCCTCCGCTGGCGCCATAGGGCTGGCTCAAATTATGCCCGCTCTGGGAATAAAACTGGCAGAGAAATTTACTGACCAGAAGATTGCCCCCTATCAGTTGTATCAGCCCGGGTTGAATCTCCGATTGGGGTTTTATCATCTGGCAGAGCTTTTTAATTATTTTCAGGATTATCCTCCCCACTGGCAATTGGTTTTAGCAGTAGCCTCCTATAATGCAGGAAAAACTCCGGTTAAAAAATGGCTGGAAGAAAGAGGCGAGCTTCCTCTGGATTTATGGATTGAGATGATTCCTTATCCAGAGACAAAAAGATATGTCAAAAGAATTCTGGCAGGACTTCGGGTCTATCGGGCATCAGGGCTAAATTAACCCAAAATCCTTGACCTGCTCTATGCGGAAATTATAATTTTTATTAGGCAAATCCTGTTTTTCAGGAGAGCAGGGGAATGCTGGCGATGAGAATTCGGCAAAAAGAAGGGGAATTTTATTTTATCTCTTACAAAGCCCGGGACCTTCTGGAACGGGTGAGAAAAATTCAGGAGGCTTTAAAACCAAAGATAAATCTTCCAGCACCAGACCAAATTTAAAGGAGGGGGAAAATGAAGATTAAATGGAACGGACACGCCAGCTTTACCATCACCACGGATTCTGGAGTAAAAATCATTACTGACCCTTATGAGCCCGGAGGCTTTGGTGGACAGATTAAGTATGCTCCCATTCCGGATACCGCAGATCTGGTTCTGGTCAGCCACGACCACGCGGACCATAATTATGTTCAGGGATTAAAAGGCTCGCCGGTGGTGGTGCGGGATTCTCAGGAAGTAAAGGGAATTAAATTTACCGCTATCCCTGCTTACCACGACCCGAACAAAGGTGCGGAACGAGGAAGGAATACTATTTTTGTTTTTGAAGCAGATGGAGTTAAAGTGGCATTCCTGGGCGACCTCGGTCATATTCCGGAACCAGAGCAGGCGGAAAAGCTCAAGGGAGTGGATGTGCTTTTAATTCCGGTTGGCGGAACCTTTACCATTGATGCCAGGCAGGCAAGCGAGGTGGTGGAGATGCTCAAGCCCGGAATTGCCATTCCAATGCATTACAAAACCGAGAAGCTCGGCTTTCCGATTCGCCCGGTAGATGACTTTTTGAGCCTCTGTCAGAATGTAAAAAAGCTGGAGAGTGCAGAGGTGGAGCTGAAAAAAGAGCAACTGCCATCTTCTACAGAAATCTGGGTATTAAATTACGCTTGCTGAAAAGAAAATTTTTGACCTTAAATGAGTTTTTCATTGAGAAAATTTGGAAAGTATCTTTTATTCATTTTTTTAATCAATCTGGTTTTTTTTCTGGCTCTGGAAGGAATTTTACGCCTGGTTCCTTTCCTGCCCAAGCCGGGTTATTTTGATGAGTTCAAAGACCAGCAGGGCAAAGTGTGGGTTCAATATAAGCTTGGAGTTAACAAGCCTAAATTTTTAAAACAAAAGCCAGAAGGACTTTTTCGGATTTTTGCTTTTGGTGGAAGCACTATAATGGGCTCGCCTTATTATGGTCGTTCCAGTTTTCCCAGGATGCTGGAATATGCCCTGCGAAAAGCTTATCCGGAAAAAGAAGTTGAGGTAATAAATCTGGGTGCCAGTGGTATGAACAGCCTGGAGGTAAAATCCTGCCTGCTTCAATCTTTAAAATATCAGCCGGATCTGGTTCTGATTTATTCCGGGCAGAATGAGCTTTTTGTTGCCAGCCTGGTTCCAGACTACCAGCATCCGCTTCTGGACCGGATTTTAGACCAGCTCCGACTTCATTCCCGATTATATCAGCTGGTTCGCTCCTTTGATAAATTGTTCTTACTTATCCCTGCGTTTGTTGGCACTCATCAAGAAGTAGTGGAAAGGCTCGGGGTAAATTTGGAGAGCCCGGCTCCAGAAAGCCAGCCGGTGACTGAGGAATTCCGAAAGCAGAGGATGCTCAGTTATCAATACCATCTGGAGCGAATGCTTTCGGTCTTAAAGCGAAAGAAAATCCCCACTCTCCTCTGTGCCGTAACTGTTAATCTTAAAGATTGGCCCCCGGAATGGCTTCCTTATCCGCAGGGGTTGAGTGAGGAACAAACTGAGTTTCTCATCAAGAATCTCGCTCAGGCTTATACTTATATCTTTGAAGGAAGATTACGAGAGGCAGAGCAATTTCTTGATCAGGCAAAGTCTCTGGCTCCGGATTATGCGATGTATCAATTTTTAGCCGGCTGGCTGGAGGAAAAAAGGGGAGATTTTTCTTCAGCCAAAGAGCATTTTCTTCTTGCCCGAAAGCTGGATAATAGCAGGCATCGGGCACCACCAGAGATCAATCAGATTATCCGGAGACTTGCCCAGAAATATCCAGTGATACTGGTTGATGTAGAAAGCCTTTTTTTCCAGCAGGCAAAAACCACCCCGGGCTTTGACCTGTTTGTTGACCACTGTCATCCCACCTTATTCGGGCAGTGGCTGATTGCCCGAGCGATTTTCCAAAAAATCATTCAGGAAGGATTTTTCCCAGAAAAAAACCTCCCTTTTCCTCCTTTGGAAAAGATAATGAAAAATCTTGAAATTGATGAAGACTATCTTGCTCAGGTGAAATTTAGACTCTCTATTTATTACCTTCTTCAACGCCATCTCGCTGACTTTGATGCTCAGACCCGAAATTTTTTAAAAGAGGTAATTGCTCACCAGCCGGAAAATCTTCTGGCTCGCTTCTGCCTGATTTCTTTATACCTGGAACTGGGCTGGGAAGAAAAGGCAAAGAACCTTTTGCTCCAAACCTTACAGAGAGCTCCCAGAAATCAGCTTCAAATGATGCTTTACCGGTATTTTTATCCCCATATCCTTATGCAGGGAAATTATTTTTTGTTTTCCTTGAATCAGGAGCCAACCATCCCTCCTCTCCGAGGAGTTATTTTAGTCCGCTCTTCACCGGAGTTGAGCTGGAAAAAGCCGATTTATCCACTTGATAAATATCAATGGATTTTCCAGTATCAGGAGAGCCAAGCCCAGCTGGAAAATGTCAGGGAAAAAATGAATCTTCTTGCCCTGGCTCATCAGCAGGCTTGCCAGCAAGGGAGCCAAAAATTAGATTTAATTGCCTATCTGTCTAAAAATCGTAGATTCATTCGTGCCTCTTTTCTTGAGCTGGGATTTTCCGAAGAGGGCGTAAAAATCAAGACTCTGGGGGAAAATCCCTATTTTATTTTTCCCATCCAGATTATTCCCCTGGCAGGCAAAAAACTTGAACTTAAGCTAAAATTTAGCCCCTCGCTCACCGGGACAAATCCGCAGGAATTCAACTGGCTGGAAATTTACTGGAGCAAAGAGCCAGAGGCAAAATTTTCTGAAGCATTTAAAATTCAAATCCCTTATCTTGGAAGTGATAAGGTTAATCAGTTAAGTATTGACCTTTCTAAGCAGGTTCACTGGTTGGGCACGGAAAAGATTTTTTACCTGAGAATTGACCCGACCTCTTTCCCGGGGGAGGTCTGGTTAACTAAATTCACTCTGGAATACTGTTCTCCTTGAGGATTTGCTCTAAAATCTTCCTCATTTTTTCTAAGGCTTTTCCCCGGTGGGAGACCTTTAATTTTTCTTCCGTCTCCAGCTCCGCAAAGGTCTTGCCCAGAGGGGGGTAATAAAAAAGCGGGTCATAACCAAAGCCTTTCTCTCCCCGGGGAGTTTCTAAAATTATTCCCTCGGTTTCTGCCCGAACCATCTCCACTTGCTTTTCCGAAATTGCCAGCGCCAGCACACAAACGAAACGGGCTTTTCTCTTTTCCGGTTCCAGACCCTTTAAAACTTCCAGCAGTTTCTGATTGTTTTCTTGGTCGGTGGCATTTTCTCCAGCAAAGCGGGCCGAGCGCACTCCGGGAGCTCCTCGGAGAGCCTCCACCTCCAAACCAGAATCGTCTGCCAGGCTGAAAAGTCCGGTTTTTTTCAAGCAGATTATCGCTTTGTGCCGGGCGTTTTCTTCAAAGCTGGAATAAGGCTCATCAATTTCTCCCACTTCCGGAAAATCCCGCAGACTTAAAAGCTCAACTGGAAGGTCTTTAAAGAAATTTTTGAATTCCTGAAATTTCCCGGGATTTCTGGTAGCAACCAGGATTATTTTCTTTTCTTTTCCAGCACTTTTTTCTGGCACCTGACCAGCTCCCGAATCCCTTTTTCTGCCAGCCTGAGCATTTTATCCAGTTCCTGCCTGCCAAAAGGAGAATGCTCCGCGGTTCCCTGAATCTCCACAAACCTTCCGCTTTCAGTCATCACCACATTAAAATCTACTTCAGCCTGAGAATCTTCCTCATAATCCAAATCTAAAACCAGCTTCCCTCCAACTTTACCCACACTCACCGCAGAAAGATACTCACGGATGGGATTTTCTTCAATTAACTTTTTCTTCAAAAGCCATTGCACCGCCAGAACCAGAGCCACAAACCCACCGGTAATACTGGCACAGCGGGTGCCTCCATCTGCCTGTATTACATCACAATCAATAATAATGGTTCTGGGACCGAGCTTTTCTAAGTCCACCACTGCCCGAAGGCTTCTGCCAATCATTCGCTGGATTTCCTGAGTCCTTCCTTTCAGCCCGGAGCGGACCCGCTCCCGCTCGGTGCGGGTCTGGGTGGAGCGGGGAAGAAGAGCATATTCCGCAGTAATCCATCCCTGCCCGGTCTCCCGCAAAAAGGGCGGAACCGAATCCAGCACACTGGCAGAACAGAGCACCTGAGTATTGCCCATTTTAATCAGGCAGGAACCTTCCGCATATTTTAAAACACCTGGTTTGATGCTTACCTTCCGGAGCTGGTCATTTTTTCTTTTCCGGGGCATTTCCTTCCTCCATACCCAGTTTCCGGGATTTCATCTCCCGAAATTCTAAAATACTCTGATACAAAGCGTCAACAATCTTTTCCTGATTGGCAGGATTGATGATATTTAGCAAATCATCAGGATTGGTCAAAAACCCCACCTCTACCAGAACCGCAGGCATATTAACCCCCATCAAGACCCGGAAGGGTGCTTGCCGAACCCCACGGTTTTTACTTTTAAGTGCCCGGGTTAGATTCTTCTGGATAATCTTTGCCAGAATTTCACTCTCCGCAATATGCTCACTCTGGAGCATATCTCCCAGTATTATTCCCAGCTCATCATTTTCAAATAATGGTTGAGAATTAAGCTCACCTTCTGCTCCGAGGTTTTCCCAGAAAGCCAGCTTCCTGCTTTCCTCATCAGTGGCTTCAAGGCTCAAAAAATAACTCTCCACCCCGCTTACCCGAATGGAATTATAAGCATTGGCATGGATGCTGATAAAAAGGTCTCCCTTTACCTGATTGGCAAATTTGCTTCGCTCCTCCAGTGCCAGGTCCTGGTCCTGCTCCCGGGTAAGGTAAACTTTTAGCCCGGAAACTCTGAGAAGTTTTTTCTTGAGCATTTTTGCCAGCGTTAGGGTCAGGTCCTTTTCCCGCCAGCCTTCCGGGGTAGTG
Organism: uncultured bacterium; assembly: GCA_964553915.1. Classification (GTDB taxonomy): domain Bacteria; phylum RBG-13-61-14; class RBG-13-61-14; order RBG-13-61-14; family DRUE01; genus CAZKMM01. The sequence goes on along the minus strand of CAZKMM010000024.1, from coordinate 2,832 downwards.
GCACCCAAATTAGACCCGCCATGCCCCGGGTCTATTACCACCACATCCACCGGGTCTTTTTTAAAATTCCGGGGCAGGTTTAATTTCTCCGGGGAAGAGGGAGTTTTCTGCTCCGGTTTGATTAACTCTATTTTTGAGCTGGTAAGTTTGGCATAAACTTCAGTTAAAAAATCCTCGGAAAGATACCAGACCCCGTCTTTTTTTAGGGCGGAAGCGAATTTTATTTGCTCATTCCCAATTGCTCCCTGCGACCGAGCCAGGTCTATGGTGCAGAGCTTTCCTTTTCCTTTGATGAAAAGCCAGTTCTGGTCTGAGGAAAAAACCACCTCTGCATCAAGCAGAGAAAACAGTTCTCGGCTGGAAAGATAAATTTTTTCTTCTTTCTGGAAATAGTCTTTTAATTCTTTTTCTTCTCCATTAACCGAGAGCTTTAAATTACCCAGTAAAAAAAGAGGGAAAAACAGGGAAAGAAAAAAAATCAAAATGTTCAATCTTTTTTTCATTTGTTTTAATTATATCAGATTTTATGTAAATTTAAATAAAATTTAAATAAATTTGGCTTAAAAATTTTTCTGACCGAATTATTTAACTTCCCAGAAAAGCGATAATTTTTTCACCAGAGCTTTGGTGTTAAAATAATCCTAAACTTTTTTGAAGCAAAGATAGTCTAATCTTTTGAAAATGTTCAAGCCCAGACAAATAGAGCGGGTATTTTTGCTTTTTCCTCCAGTTCGGCTTTACAAGGAAACAATAAAGCTGGTTTTCCCTCCCCTGGGGGTGAGTTATATCGCCTCGGTGATTCGGGATGAGGTGGAAGTGCAAATTATGGATGCGCTGGCAGAAGGTTTTTACAATGAGCAGGAGCTGGATAATGATTTTTTAATTTACGGCTCTACTTATGAAGAGATTCTCAGGCGGATTGAAGAATTCCAGCCCCAACTGGTTGGGATTAGCTGTTTATTTTCTTCGGTTTTTCCAGTGGTGCGGGAAATTTGCCGGCAGGTAAAGGAGCTGGACCAGGATATTATCACCATCACAGGCGGAACCTATCCCACTTTTTGTGCTTCCGGGCTATTAAACCGGGAGCAGAATCTGGATATGATTGTTCTGGGTGAGGGTGAATATACAATGCGGGAGATAATTCGGGCTTTTAGAGGAGAGGGAGAGCTGGCAGAGATTGACGGGCTTGCCTGGAGGGAAAATGGCGAGGTAAGAATTAATCCCAAAACCCGCTGGATTGAGAATTTAGATGAGATTCCTTTTCCTGCCCGCGACCTTCTCCCAATGGATTTGTATCCGGAAATTATTGTTCCTCACAGTTTCAGTGCCAAGGAAAAGCTCAATACACCGATGATTACCTCCCGGGGCTGTCCAGCCCGATGCACTTTTTGTTCCTCCAGCCGGTTCTGGGGACACAGGTATCGGTGGAGAAGTCCGGAGAATGTGCTGGATGAAATTGGTGAGCTGATTGAGAGGTGGGGAATCAGGGAGATTCAGTTTGAGGATGATAACCTTACCGCCAATAAGAAGCGAGCCAAGAAAATTTTCCAGGGAATTATTGACCGGGGATATAAAATTTCCTTCAATCTTCCCAATGGAGTGGCGGTCTGGACCCTGGATGAAGAAATGGTTGATTTAATGAAGCGGGCAGGTTGCTATGAGGTAACTTTGGCTTTTGAAAGCGGTTCTCAATATGTTCTGGACCATATCATCAAAAAGCCCCTGAATCTGGAAAAAGCCAAAGAGGTTACCAAACTGATTCACCAGGCAGGGATTCGCACCAATGCTTTTTATATTTTCGGCTTTCCCGGAGAGACCAAGGAGCAAATCCGCCAGACCTTTAAATTTGCCCGGGAGGTTAAGACCAATATGGCATATTTTTTCATTGCCAATCCCCTGCCGGGTACCGAGCTTTACCAGCGAGCCGAGCAGGAGGGGCTTCTTCCTGATGATTTCAATTTTGAAAATCTTACTTTTACCCGCTACATTTACAAGCCCAAATATTTTAAAGCCCGGGAAATAGAGCGGATGGCAGGAAGGGAATTTGTCAAATATTATTTTTGGGCTTTTTTACGCCATCCCTGGCTTTTGTTTAAGAAGAGCTTTATTGATTTATTTATTCGGCATCCCCGCTATACTCTGGGCTTGATTATCCGGGTCTGGCGAAGATATTTGAAATGAGGGAATCAACAATAAAGCTTACCGGAAAAGAGTGGGTAAATCTTTTCAGTATCCTTTTGGGAATTAAGCTGGTTTATTTTTTAATTTTCTTTTATGCCCATCATTATCTTCCCCGGGCTGAATATCAAACCGACATCTGGATGACTCGTGCAGATACCCGGCTCCGGGAAAATCTGGCAAATTTTGATGGTGCCTGGTTTGTTCGGATTGCCAAACTCGGTTATCAAAAATTAACCAGTGGAGATTATAATCTGGAGCAGGAAATAAAGAATCTTCGGGTAATAGACCAGCTCGGTTATCAGGATGGGGTAGCGCGAAAGTTCGCTTATCGGCACTGGCCTTTGTTCCCCTGGATGATTAAAATCCTGGGAAAATTTCTCCAGGAAAGATTTTTAATCGCCGGGATTATTCTTTCCAATCTCTTTTATTTTCTGTATGGAATCTTTTTTTATCTTTTAGCCCGGCAGTATTTTTCTTCTTCGGTTTCTTTGCTGGCGCTTGGTTTTGGCTTAATTCACCCTGCGTTTTTTGGTCGAATTGGCGAAATGGCGGTGCCTTAAGGCACATAAGTAAAGGGTCTCACAGACCCGTGGGTTGAAATATCCAAGAGCGCCTTCGGCTGTTGGCGGTTTGGTTTCAGTCCACAGATTT
>CAZKMM010000023.1:0-24045 GCA_964553915.1 uncultured bacterium | reverse complement strand
CTCATCTTATTTCTCCTTCTTGTTCTTATCTTCAAAGATAGACCAATTTTTATATTCTGTCCAGAATTCGGATAAGAATGGGCTTGAGGATTGCGAGAATCGGTTTTAAGGCGGGTTTTCTCTCCGGGATAGGGAAAAGCCCTTGCCCCGCTAAAGCGGGGCTAAAGCGGGACTAGAGAGGGAAGTTTTTGGTTCAAAAATTTACTAGACTGAATTCTGAATTTAGTTCAATATCGTTCTACCTATTTTCTACCTCTATTTTCCCAAAACCGCCCCAAAAACCCAAAATTTGCCAAAATAACTATTTATCAGAGTTTAGGGGAAATTGGAGATAAGTTATTGAAAGGATTGAAAAATCTTTGGTGCCCGGGGAGGGAGTCGAACCCTCACGGGGCAAAGCCCCAGGGGATTTTAAGTCCCCTGCGTCTACCTTTCCGCCACCCGGGCAATTTAATATTTTTAACAAATTAAATTATTCTCAAGTTGTTTCAAATTTTCTGGTTATCCAATCGCCTGTTTAAATGTCAATAGAAATATTATCATAACTTCTAAAGCATTCAAGTCTCGGGGTCCGGGTATTTACAAAATCACTTTATCTGAGGTTTTTTATTCCGGGAGCGAGAGTATGCCAGAAATCATAAAAATAAAAAATGAAGTTTCTCAACTTTTACCCTCCCGCGGGAATTTGTGGAAAAATTTTTCCTCTGAAGAAAGAAGCTGACCACCAGAAATGAGGTAAATATTTATCGGTGATGCGCCTGGTTTGACAGAAGGATTTTTAAAGAGGAAAGAGGCTTTAAAGATACCTGAGGCTTCTGCCAGGGAAAGAGCAATTATTGTATATAATGCCCGTGCGATTATACTATTTCGGTTTAAAGAGATGATACTGGTTTAATCTAGAAGATTATGCAGATTTATTTGATTTCTAGAAAGGAATGTTGCTAAAATAAGCTAGCTTTTGGAGTAATTTTAAAATGATTCCAATTTCAATAAATAAAATCAGGATAAAATTATTAACTGAATGCTTCAGTGTTAGTTTAGCCGGGATTATCATCAATATGATATTTTTAGTGAGCATTTCTCCACTTACCACTGAGGCTATATTTTACGCATGTATCTGGACTCTTTTTATTATGTCTACCACTGGTATTGTTCAGGTTATCGGGAATGAAATCTGGCTGGTTCCGGTTATCTATTGGCTCAATTCTTTGGGAGAAGGGAATCATCAGGTTAAAAAGCAAAAGAAATTTCTTTCCACACCAAAGCTGGCTTTATTTTTTCTAATTTTTTTGTCGGGGGGAGTAGGTGTTGGTTTTATTATTCTTCGTCTGTTCATTTCTTTAAATTGGCGCCAGTTTCTGATTCTTCTTGGCATAGCCTTTATTGTGGGCATTTCCTTTTTGTTAAGCTGGTTTTTAGTGCAAAGATGGCAGGCAAAAAAGATTTCAGGGGAAAAAACCGAGCCATATACCCCTTTAGAGATAGTAAATGCTTTTCTTAAATTTCCGATTAAAAGTGCGGGGCTTTCGTTGTTGCTCTGGTTCTATGCGGGGGTTACCCTCAGTCTGGGATTTTATTATTTGGGAGGATTTACTAAATTTGAGAGTATCTACATTTTATTTATCGCCTGCAATTCTGGCATTCTGGCATTTCCCTTTCAATACTTACTTTTCAAAAGAACTCTTAGCGAACCCTTGCAGATCTTTCTAACTCAGCACCCTCAATTGATGGAGGAAGGAGAGCTTTTCCAAATTAGCTTTCGTTATAAATTATTTGTTTATTTTATCGCTTTGAGTTTTTTTACCATTATTTTTTCTTTTATCTTTAATTACAGCTACAGCCTGATGACCATTAAAAATAAATTGGCAATTATTTACCAATCAGAACTCTCTCAGCAAATCAGAAAGGGGCTTCAAAACCCGCAAGGAGTGGAGTCGTTGAAATCATTTCTTTCCCGGCAAGGCAAAGACTCTAAATCTTATTTCATTATTTCTGGAACGGGAAAGCTTTTATATGGTGCCCTGGAGCAAGAGTTGAGCCAGAGTCAATTACAGGAAATGTTGAAGAAAAAAAGGGGAGCCATTTTAAGAACCAGGTCCGGGGCAATGCTGGTGTTTGATTTTCTTCCCTCAACTAATTTGCTCCTGGGCAAAATTTATAGCTGGCGTGAGTTAAACCAAGAGTTTAAAAATATTCAAATTTTAACCGGATTTTTTGTTATCTTAATGATAGCCATCAGCGGGGTTTTTGCCTTTCTTGTCTCTAATGAAATTTCTTCTCCTCTCCGAAAGATTATCGCGGAGGCACAATTGGTTTCCAGAAGAGATTTTGAGGAGCGAACCATTCCTCTTTCGGATGATGAGATTATTGACCTGACCAGAAGTTTTTGGCAAATGCGGGCTCAAATCAAGAATTATATTAATCATTTAGATATGCTCATAGATAAGATTGGGAACACTGTCTTGCAGATTGATGAAACTACCCGGATGCTTTCTCAGGTTGCTCAGGAGCAGAACGAAGGAGCCTCTCATCAGGCGGTGGCGCTTGAGCAAGTGTATCAGGTTCTTGAAAAGTTATCAGCCAATGCCCGGCAATTAAGCGATAAAAGTCAGGCGATGGAAAATTCTGCCAACCAGACCCTTCAAGCCTATCAATCGGGCATCAGCATTCTTAACGATGCTATTGACTCAGTTAAAGCGGGAAAAAATCAGATGGACCGGATCAGAGATATTATGAAGGATTTGGAGAGTCAGGCAACCCAGATTAAAAAGATTGTGGAAATCACTGAAGAAATTGCAACCCAGAGCAATCTTCTGGCATTAAATGCTCTTCTTGAAGCGAATGTGGCTGGAGAGCTGGGGAGCAGGTTCTCAGTGGTGGCAAATGAAATGAAACGATTAGCATTAATGAGCCAGAAATTTAACACTAATATTGGGAAGATTGTTAGCGAGGCACTCGGTTCCATTAACAGCACGATTGAGGCGGTAAGAGGTGAGGAGTTCCTTTTAGAGCGGAGCACTCAATTAGCTATTAAAGCCGGGGAATATTTTTCTGGATTTTCTTCTCTGATTGACTTGAGTGTTACTACCTCACAGGATATTGCAAATTCCGTGGACCTGCATATGAAAATCAATGAGGAAATTACTCAGGCTCTCTCTGAAATCAAGGTTGTGGCTCTTCAGCTTAAGAGCCGAACCACAGAGATAGAAACGACTTTGGATAAATTGGTTACTCTAGGAGAAGAATTAAAGACCCTTATCTCCAAAAGACAGGTTTAAGGTTGATGCATAAGGGAAAACGGGCAAAGGAAAATTTACTGAAAAACCGGGTAATAAAATGCTTTCAGGTTCCGGGAAAGTGAATCCAAAGCTTGGGTTTGATTCCCGGCGAATTTCCTCGCTGGTAAAGATTATTCAAGAACAATACGGTTTATCTTTAGCAGAGATGGGAATGGATGAATTTAAATCAATTCTTGAGCAACGGATTCAAGAATTAAAGTTAAATACTTTTCTGGAATATCTTTCCCTTATTTACCAAAGCCAAGAAGAGCTGGATGAGCTGGTTTCTCGGCTTACAATTGGGGAAAGCAGTTTTTTCCGGACCCCGGCACAAATCTGGACTTTCAGAGATCATATTCTTCCAGAAATAATTAAACGAAAACAGGCACAAGGAAGGAACCAAATTAGAATTCTTTCTGCGGGCTCTGCTGGTGGGGAAGAGCCTTATTCAATTGCTATGATTGTTCGAGGAAAGGTTCCCCCGGAACTGGCTATGGATATAAAAATAGTTGCCTGCGATGTAAATAAGAAATTTTTGAAAAGAGCCGGAGAAGGTATATACCCTCCCAGAAGTTTAAGGAATATGGATAGGGATTTAATAGAAAAATATTTTGAGAAAAAAGGAAAGAATTTTAAGGTAAAATCCGAACTTAAGAAATTTGTTCAGTTTTTACATTTTAATCTGATAAGCTCCAAATATGAGCTTTTAACCCGGGAGGGATATTTTGATGTAATTTTTTGCCGAAATGTTTTAATTTATTTTAACCCCCGGTCTTTTAATAAGATTATAGACAATTTTTATCAAATTATTGAGCCTTATGGATATTTAATTTTAGGCTATTCAGAATCTTTATATGGTCTGGATTCAAAGTTTAAAAAGATTTATCTTTCTGAAACTTTCTTATATCAAAAGATTCCAGCTTCTGAAAAGAAGAAGGCAGATTCTCAAAAGCAACGAAAAACTGTAGCAAGAGACTTTGAATCTTTTTCTGAAATTACTGCCCCTCAGATTAAGTCGGTCAAGTCAACGGATATATCTATCTCAACCAAAAAACCTCGTCCAGAAGTGGTTTCGGATAAACAGGTCTGGAAAGAAGCCTGGCAATTATTAGAAAAGGAAGAATATGAAAAAGCCCGTAGATATTTTGAAGCCCTGATTGAGTCCACCTTTTCTCCGCAGGGATATCTTGGGATGGCTTTTGTTTTTGCTCATCAGGGCGAGGATGAGCTTTCAGAAAAATATTTAAAAATTGCTCTTGAAAAAGATGAGCTCATTCCCGAGGCTTATTATCTTTCCGGGCTTTTAGCAGAGCGAAGAGAAGAATGGGAAAAAGCAATTCAAAATTATCAGAGGGCAATATTTTTAAAATCCGATTTTATTATGGCTCACTTTAATCTGGCTAATTTATATCTGAAATTATCAGAATTTATCAATGCGAAAAAAGAATTTAAAATTGTGGTCAAACTTTTACAATCAGCACCGGAAAAAACTCCGCTCTCCGGGGGATGGAATAAAAGCATTTTAATGGACTGGGCAAACTTTTATCTGGGAAAGCTCAATAGCCAAAGGAATGAAAGATGAAAGAAGCTGATAAGGAACCGAAACAACTCTCCCTTGACCAGATGCTAAAAGAGCTCAGGGAGGAATACTGGAAAAGCGTTAGTGAAGCAAGGGAAGAAGAAGCCAGGGAAGGGGTAGAACTTTTTACCTTTTGGCTGGGAGAGGAAAGATATGGAATTGATTTGATTTATTGTCGGCATTTGCTCAAAGTGCCCAAAATCGTGAGATTGCCCCAGATTCCAGAGCATATTCTTGGTGTTTTTAACCTTCGGGGAGAAATTGTCCCGGCGCTGGATCTCAGAAGACTTTTCGGGATGAAAATTTCTCCTCCCAGTGAAAATTCTCGATTATTGGTAGTAGAGGTGAAAGAAATAATGATTGCTCTTTTTCTGGACTGGATTGATGACATTATTTTTATGGAATTGAAAGAGCTTCAGCCAATTAGCGGTAAAGAAACCGGGGTTCCAGCTCAATATCTTAAGGGATATTTTCCTCCTGCTTCTGAGGGGGAGAGAATGCTTATTTATCTGGACCTGGAACAACTTTTAGCTTCTGAAAAATTGATTGAATCTTAAAAAGCAAATGGATGATAAAAAACGGGAAAAATATTTAAAGGTTTTTCAGGCAGAAGCAGATGAGCATTTAAAGATTATCAGGGAGGGAATAATCCATCTGGAATCCGATCCGCAGGACTCAGAAGTTCTCAAGGATGTTATTCGTTCCGCACATACCTTAAAAGGCTCTGCCCGATTAGTTGGTCTTAAGCAAATAGGCACTATGGCACATAAGATGGAAGACCTGTTAAAAGCGATTGAAGCTGGAAAACAGACAATTTCCAGCTTGGTTATGGGGTTTCTCTTAAAAGGAGCGGATTTGATAGAGAAACTAATGAGAAGTCCGGAGCAAATTAGTTCTGAACAGGTGGAGGAATTGATTCAAAGTCTAAGTCAAATCGCGGAAGGAAAAGAGCCTGCTCAACCTGAAATGACTGAAATTAAACCCGAATTTAAAGTTGAGATTGAAGCGGGCAAAACCCCCTTTCGGGAGAGTCTGCGGGTGGAAGCCCGTCGTTTAGACCGGCTGATTAACTTCTCAGAGCAATTACTAATTAATTTGGCAAAGTTTGAGCACACCATTTTTCATTTAGATAAGAGAATGAAGGCGCTAGATAATTTGTTTAAGTCTCATCAGCAAACCCTCAAGAGTCGGTTTCCCGAGTTTTATAAACAGTTAGAGGAAATATTCGGACAGGTTATGAAAAAATACAAAACCCATTCCCAAGATTATATTGAGTTTGAGCAAAATGTTAAAGAAGCTTATTTTCAGGCTTTATCTTTAAGAATGCTTCCTATAAGTACTTTATTTGAGGAATTTCCTCTGGCGGTTCGGAATTTTTGCCAGGAATTGGGGAAAAAGATAGAGCTAAAATTAGAAGGGGGAGAGCTTGAGTTAGACCGGCGGATCCTGGAAGAGCTCCATGGTCCGATGGTACATTTGCTCCGGAATGCGGTGGACCACGGGATAGAACCTCCCGGGGAACGGAAGAAGTTAGGCAAGCCCGAGACCGGGCAGATTAGAATCCGAGCCATTCCCAAAGGAAGCCGACTGGAAATAGAAATCAGCGATGACGGTAAAGGGATTGATTTAGAGAAAATCAAAGCCCGGGCAATAGAACTTGGTTATTTTCAAAAAGACGAAGTGGAAGCAATGGGAGAAAATGAACTTCGCCAGCTAATCTTTCGTCCCGGATTCTCAACCAGTGAAATTGTAACCGAAATATCCGGACGGGGAGTAGGAATGGATGTGGTAAAATCTGCCCTGGACTGTTTAGGGGGAGATATTATTATTGAAACCGAAAAAGGGCAGGGAACCACCATCCGGCTTATCGTTCCCTATACTTTAGCAACGCTTCGCTGTCTTTTAGCTTTATTTGATAATACAGTTTATATTTTCCCGATTCACTTCCTGGTGGGATGTGTAAGGACCAAACTGGAATATCTTCAAACCGACCGGGGAATGCCAATGGTCAAATTTGGTCAGGAAATGATTCCTGTATATAGTTTAGGCGATTTATTGGGTTTTGATAATAGGTCGGGCTTGCCTCAGCAAAACGGCTATTTACAAATTCTGATTCTTTCTTATGCTCAGCAAAAGCTGGGGGTGGTGGTAGATAGAATTTTACGGGAAGATGAAATAGTTACCAAAACCTTGCCTAAATCTTTTGCCCGGCGAGTTCCCTTTGTTTCGGGCACCGCTTTTCTGAGAGGAGAGGAAATTGCTTTGATCTTAAATGTAATTGAGATTTTTGAAGAAATTAGAAGAAGAAAATTCACAACCGCTCAGCTAACACCTTCAATTGAAAAAGAAAAGCTTCGCTTGCTGGTGGTTGATGATTCTCTCACTTCCAGAATTGTGCTCAGAAATGTTCTTGAACAAGCTGGCTATGAGGTTGAGCTAGCTGAAAGCGGGCGAGATGCTCTGGAAAAAATTGACCAGAAAGATTATTCCCTCTTTCTGGTAGATATTGAGATGCCGGGAATGGATGGTTTTGAATTAACCCGCAAAATCAAAGCCAACCCGAAAACCAAACGAACCCCGGTCATAATCATTTCTACCCGAGCTGGGGATGAGGATAAAAGAAAGGGTATTGAAGCCGGGGCTCAAGGATATATTGTTAAAGGCAAATTTGAACCGAGGGAGCTAATTAAGATAATCCAAAATTTAATCGGGGAATAAAAAGATGTTCCGGGTTCTAATTGTAGATGATTCGCCAGTAGTAAGAGAAATACTACAAGAATGGCTCGCTTCAGAAAAAGATATAGAAGTGGTTGGCGAAGCTGAAAATGGCGGTTCCGCGGTAGATTTGGTCAAAAAGCTTTCGCCCGATCTGGTGATTATGGACATTTTAATGCCCGGGATAGATGGCTTGGAAGCGACGGAAATTATTATGGCAGACCACCCGACTCCAATTCTGATTTTTAGCTCGGTCGCTAATGACCAGGAGGCTAATATTGCCTTTGAAGCCATTTCCCGAGGAGCCCTGGATGTGATGGCAAAGCCAGATTCAGTAAGGGAAAATCATCAGTCAATAAAAGAAGAGCTGATTAAAAAGATTCGCATTTTAAGTCGGATACCGGTCATTCGCCACCCAAGAGGCAGGATTACAGCTAGGGCAAGAAAACAAGAGATGAAGATAATTTCTCCTCTTCAAGTGAGATATGAAGTGCTGGGAATCGGTGCTTCTACCGGAGGTCCCAGGGCACTCCACGAAATCCTCCAGCATTTTCCCAAAAATTTTCCTTCTCCGATACTGGTGGTTCAACACATTGCAAAAGCATTTATAGAAGGACTGGTAAACTGGATAAACAAAGATTCTGAGTTAAGTGTGAAAATCGCAAAACAGGGTGAAAAACTCAAACCTGCCACGGTTTATCTGGCACCTCCTGATCTTCACCTTTTGGTTAGAAATAATAGAATCCATCTTAAAGATACTCCTCCGGTTAATAATTGTCGTCCTTCGGTGGATGTCTTATTCCAATCTCTGGCGGAGTCTTATGGAGAAAGAGCTGTGGCAGTCTTGCTCACCGGAATGGGAAATGATGGTGCAGTGGGTATGAAGGAAATTTATGAGAGGGGCGGAAAGACCATTGCTCAGGACCAGGAAACCTCCCTGGTTTTCGGGATGCCGGCTTCTGCCATTGAGATGAGCGTGGTTGATAAAGTGCTCCCGTTGGGAAAAATTCCCGAGGAAATTCTTAATGCTTTTTCACTTTTAAAAAAAGGAGGCAGGTGATATGGAAAAGGCGGAGAGCCAGAAAAAAGAATTTAAAGCAAGGATTCAGCCCCGGTTTCTCATTATTACAATCTCCCTTTTTATTATTTTGTTTGGGTATCAGTTTTATAATTTCTGGCTAATGACAGAAAGAAGGTTTGATGCGGAAAAAAGATATTATCAGGAGTCCGGGAAATGGCTCTCTCTCAGCCTGGGACAGGATAAAAAGCTCCAGATGGCTGTAATTTCCGGCCGGAAAGAAATACTTGCTTCTGAGATAGCTCCTCTTTTTCAAGATGAAAAAATCAGTTTTATCTTGCTCTCGGATGCAGATGGCAGAATTATCTATGAGAAATATAAAAAAACAGTCTCCGCAAAGGAGATTGAGAAAAAACAATTACTGGAAAAAATCTCAAAAAAAGACCTGGTCCAGCAAGAAATAATTTCCAGTTCTGGGAAAAGATATTTGATCTGCGGGAGACCCATTTTAAGCAAGGCGAGCACCAATCAAAAGGATAAATATTTGGGAGAAATTATCCTTGGGCTTGATCTGGGTAGAATTTATCAAGCAAGAGAAAGGGCAAGACTTTGGCAAATAACCACAGGCGTAATTTCTATTATGATTCTTGGATTGGTGCTCTTCTACCTTTTGAGAAAACTTATCAAGCCGGTTCAAGAAATATCTCAAGTGGTTAAGAAAATTGGTGAAGGGGACTTTTCCATAGATATTCCTGTTAAATCCAACGATGAAATCGGACTGCTGGCGCAAAATATTAATGAAATGAAAAAAGGATTGCAAGAGCATAGCAGGCGACTTGAGCTGATGATTCGTTCTATCAGTGAAACCATAGAAACTCTTTCCGCAACCACAAGCGAAATATCTGAAGTTGTTTCCCAACAGGCCGCAGGAGCAACCGAGCAAGCGGTGGCAGTTCAGGAAGCAGCATCTACCAGTAAAGAAATTGCGGTAACCGCTGGTAAAATCGCCCAAAGTTCTGAAGAAGTTTCCAAGATTGCAGAAGAGACCTCTGAATTTAGCAAAAAAGGAAAAGAGTTTATGGAGAAAGTTATGGAAGGAATGGAGCTGGTTAAAGACCGGGTGACAAATGTCTCCCAGCATATTCTTGAGCTTGGGGAACAATCTCAGCAGATTGGTAGCTTGATTAACATCATCAACGAAATCAGCGAGCAAACCAATCTTCTTGCCCTTAATGCTGCAATTGAGGCAGCTGGAGCCGGGGAGGCGGGAAGAAGATTTTCGGTCGTGGCCGGGGAGGTTAGAAGGTTAGCAGGTAGAACCATAGAGGCAACCCAGATGGTTAGGGAAATGGTAGAAACTATTCAAAATCTTACCAATCAGGTGGTAATGTTAAGCGAAGACCAATTGAAGACCGTAGATCATGGAGTTGCTCAAGTAAGAGAGATGGGAAATTATTTTGACCAGATTTTAGAAAGGGTGGATTTAACTACTCAAGCTGTAATGGAAATCAGGCTGAGCACCCAACAGCAGAGTTCTGCCTCCGAGCAAATGGCAACCACGCTGACGGAAATAGCCAAAGTTGCCACAGATTCAGAAAAAGGCACTAAAGATATTGAACAAGCAATTGAGGGGCTTAACGAATTTGTCCAGAAGCTGACCGATTTGATTAGCGAATAAAATGAAATTAAAATCTCAAAAGGCAGAAAATAACTCCAATCAGAAAGGAATTTTAAGATGCCAGAAGAAAAAGTAAAGGGCGCTTTGCTTATCTCCTTGGCTAGGGTAATCCGAAGCAGGAACGATTTGGATTGGCTGGGAAAAACCGATTTGACCGAGGAGGATTTAAAGTTAATAAACAAAGGAATCCTTGCTTCTATCTGGTATAATTGTGAGCTTATGAATAGAATGGGCATCGCGGTCTGGAAATTGGTTGGGAACAGCACGCCTGAGGGAGCCTTTATTTTCGGATACGGAGCGGTTGCAGAGGATTTGATGAAGATTTATGCCAGTAAGTTCACCAAAGGAGTTCCAGAAAAGATACTTGCTCGTTTTGCGTCAATGTATCACGGGACTTTTTATACTCAGGCTCAGTCGGAATTTCAGCCATTCGGGAAGGGAGGGGTTGACAAAATATTCCATCCTGAAGGAATTCCAGTCCAACCCTGCTATATTCCGCTTTTAAAAGGATTTTTTACCAAGGTGATAGAGGAAAATGGGGGTAAGAATGTCCGGATAAAGTGTGAAGAAGAAAATCTGGTTGATAAACAAAAATTGGACTCTTTAACTTTTGAAATCTCTTGGGAATGAGAATAAAGCCTCGCGAAAGGTAGGGAGGTTGGGAAGTTATAAAGGAGATTTTATGAAGCCTCATCCATCATTAAAAGTCCGGCTTTTTTTGAGCCCATTAAAGTCTGTTTTGGGTATTCTAATCTTTACCTTTCGTCTAATAGAGGAACCAGAAAAAGAGCGGATTTTAAATCGCTCTCCATCTCAAGGGCGAGGAAAGAAAAGATAAAGAAATCAGCGGGAGAAATGTTGATGGAAAAAAGCAAGGAGAGAAAAGCAAAGGGGGCTTTGTTAATTCCTCTGGCAATGATTGTCCGAGCTCGTAAAGACTTGGATTGGGAGAAAGAGACCGAGCTTACAGCCCAAGATATGGATAAGATCAAAAAAGGAATTCTTGCCTCTATCTGGTATGAGCTGGAATTTTTTGAGAGGCTGGCAAGAGCGGTTGCCAAATTAATTGCCAAGAATGACCCGAAAGTGCTTTCTGAATTTGGCAAGGGACTTATGGGGAATATGCTTCTAAATATTTATCGGGCACCAATGCGCTACGATGACTCGTTCGCATTTTTTACGAGAGTAACCAAATTGATTAACGGAACATTGTTCAATACGGTAAAAGCAGAGTTTCAGCCTTTAGAGCAGGGCTGGGTATTTACTCTTTCTGACCCGGATGGGGTTCCGATTCCAGAGCTTTTGGTGCCGACTTTCAGAGGTATAGTTAGTGCGATTGTCGAGTATTATCAGCTAAATAAATTATGGATAGAATGTGAGGAAGAACCTTTGCTTCATACCAAAAAATTAACCAAACTTACATTCAGATTAATCAGGGAAGGTAAAAGGTAGAATGTAAAAGGATTATCGCTTTCCCGAGCTGAAATATTCATAGGTTATTCAATTTGGCTTTTTATTTAAGCTATTTTCTCGCCTGCCTTTTTTCCATCACTTCTTTTACTTTTGACAGTAGAGGCTTTATGGAGTCTTCTCCTTTTTCAATATATCCTGCAAAATTTTTATAAAAAATTTCACCAAAAAATTCATAAGCCTCTTTGAGAGATGCTTTCACGGTCTCTTGAGGTTCACCCGAATAAATAATAAATGGTACCTTTTCTAGTTCTTTAAATACTACCGGAAAGGAACTTCCTACCTGTGTCCCTGTCATCTCGGGCATAGAAAGGTCTAAAATGATTAAATCAATACTGCTGCGAATTTCCTCGTTTTCAGATAACATTTTCTCTAACTCTGAGGGCTTGGAGGCTTCATAAACAATAAACCCCTGAGCTTCAAGCTCATCTTTAACCACCATCCTGGCGGTGAGACTATCATCACAGAAAACAATCACTTTTTTCCCCTTTTTCATTTTAGCCTCCTCCTTTCTGAGCGGATGTCGGAAAAATCGGGCTTTTTATTTTGTGTTTAAAGCTTTACCCCAAAATTTTTTATTGTCAAGTTGTTCTTTCCCATATTTTTCTTTATCTTCATTTCTCTTGAGCTTGTTAAAAAATCCAGCTCAGCCTTAACGGGTCAAATGTCAAAATCTTCCATAATGACGGGTGATATAAGGGAGAATTTAAAAAGCGGACTTTAAGTAAAAGCCCGGATTTAGCTCAATAACACCTATTCCAGCCTCCCTTCCAGAATCCAGCGGAAAATCGTATGGAGCGGGAATTTCTCTACGCTCTATTTAATTTGCTGGACAATAATCTCTCTGAGCAAAAATTTGATTTTATCCCAGCCTCAGAATTTACCTTTTTAAGCCTGAACAATCCAGCAACTGACCCTGTAAAATTGTCAAAATTGACCTATTTTTTGGAAAATTTGACATTTTTGAAAATTAAGGAGGGAAAATAATGCTCAAAAAATCAAAGGAGGAGGTCAAGAAAATGCCCCCAGTTTTAATTCGGAAAAAATGCCTAGCAATCAAAATACAGGGCGAACTCCCAGGGAGCCGGGCGAAGCCGAATCTGGTTCACTTCCTTTTCCATCTTGTATTTAATCCACATTTCAATGGCATCTTCAGTAAAGACATCGCCTTTGAGTAAGAACTCGTGGTCTTGTTCCAGGGCTTTAAGGGCTTCTTCCAGAGAAGCCGGGGTACTGGGCACTCCTTCCAGTTCCTCGGGTTTTAAGCCGTAAATATCTTTATCCAGGGGTTCTCCGGCCGGGAGCTTCTTTTCTATACCATCCAGTCCTGCCATTAAAAGGGCACTGAAAGCCAGATAGCCATTACAACTGGGGTCAGGAAATCTCACCTCAATCCGCTTGGATTTAGGAGAAGGGGAATAGATTGGAATCCGAATTGCCGCGGAGCGGTTCCGGCTGGAATAAGCCAGATTGATGGGAGCTTCAAAGCCCGGCACCAGCCGGCGATAGGAGTTGGTGGTGGGGTTGGTAAAGGCGCAAAGGGCTGAGGCGTGCCGGATAATCCCGGCGACAAAATGAAAGGCAAGCTCACTTAATCCTCCGTAGCCATCTCCAGCAAATAAGGGCTTATCTCCTTTCCAGAGGGAGATATGAATATGCATTCCTGAGCCATTGTCATTAAAAACCGGTTTGGGCATAAAGGTGGCGGTTTTATTATGCCTGCGGGCAACATTTTTCACCACATATTTAAACCACATCAGCCGGTCTCCCATCTCTACCAAAGAAGCATACCTCATATCTATTTCCGCCTGACCTGCGGTGGCGACCTCATGGTGCTGGGCTTCTACCACAATTCCCAGGCTCTCCAAAATCAAGACCATCTCAGTGCGGATATCCTGAAGGCTGTCCATTGGCGGAGCCGGGAAATATCCTTCTTTGTAGCGGGGCTTGTAGCCGAGATTGGGATTTTCCTCCCGGCCGGTGTTCCAGAATCCTTCTTTGGAATCAAGGAAGTAATATCCGCAGTGCTGGTTCTGGTCAAAGCGGATTTCATCCAGGATGAAAAACTCTGCCTCGGGACCAAAATAAGCGGTATCTGCGATTCCGGCGCTTTTCATATAGATTTCTGCTTTTTGGGCAATCCAGCGTGGGTCCCGGGAATATTTTTCTTTGGTAATCGGGTCAACAATATTGCAAATCAGGCTTAAAGTCGGCTCTTTCATAAATGGGTCCATTTTGGCGGTATTTGGGTCTGGAACCACCAGCATATCACTGGCATGAATTGGTTGCCATCCCCGGATGCTTGAGCCATCAAACCCAAATCCTTCCTCAAAGCTCTCTTCTTTTAACTCGTGAAAAGGCACGGAAAAATGCTGCCAGAGACCGGGAAAATCCATAAATTTCAGGTCAACTATCTTGGCTGAATGCTTTTTTCCAAATTCAATAACTTCTTTTGCCTTCATTATTTTCCTCCCTAAATTGAAAATTTGGCCCAATTTTTGCTTACAATTTTATTTCTTTGAAAGAACGTTTCAATAATTTTATCCTACAAGAACAACGCTGACAAATGAAAAATTTTAAAAGGAGGTGGAAAGATGAACCTGCAAAGACCAAATTCTAATGAGGCACTTCAAACCAGTAATCGCTCTCGTCATACCGCTCCTCAATCCGGGATTTGCACTCGCTGTGTTGATGGGTGCAGGGGAGGTTGTGATTTATTTGTGGCAACTTTTCGTTCCCGGGAACTTCTTTATCCAAGTCCTTTTGGCGAGATTACCGCCGGGGCAGATAAGGATTATCCGGTGGATTATTCCCATCTCAACATTTTGGGATATGCTCTGGGAGCGGAAGGAATTACCCCGGATCCGGACCATGCGACCTTTCCTTCAGTCTCCACCGAGACCAGCTTTGGCTTTGCTAATAAGGTCAAGATGAAGGTTCCAGTTTTTACCGGGGCACTGGGAAGCACAGATATTGCCCGCAAGAACTGGGAGCATTTTGCGGTAGGAGCAGCCATCAGTGGCATCAGTCTGGTTTGCGGAGAGAATGTCTGCGGAGTAGACCCAAAGCTTGAGCTGGATAAAAATGGAAAAGTAAAGAACTCTCCGGAGATGAAGCAGAGAATAGAGAGTTATCGTAAGTATTATGATGGTTGGGGAGATATTCTGGTGCAGTTAAATGTTGAAGACACCCGTCTGGGAGTGGCAGAGTATGTAGTTGAGAAGCTTGGAGTAGAAACCATAGAGCTAAAATGGGGACAGGGAGCAAAAAGCATTGGTGGAGAAATTCAGGTGGATTCTATAGAACGAGCTCGGGAGCTGAAAAGGAGAGGCTATATTGTTACCCCAGACCCGGATGCTCCGGGAATAGAGGGAGCCTTTAAGGATGGAGCAATTAAACATTTTGAGCGTCATTCTCGGCTTGGGTTCGTTGATTATGAAGGGTTTATGAAAGAGGTGGAGAGGCTCCGCGAGCTCGGAGCCAAAAGAGTGACCTTAAAAACCGGCGCCTATCCGATGCGGGAGCTGGCAATGGCGATTAAATGGTCAAGTGATGCAAAAATCGACTTACTTACTATTGATGGTGCTCCCGGCGGAACCGGGATGAGTCCCTGGCGGATGATGTGCGAATGGGGTATTCCTTCCATTTATCTCCATTCTATGGCTTATGAGCTTTGTCAGAGGCTTGCGAGCAAGGGAAAATGGGTGCCGGATATCGCTTTTGCTGGAGGTTTCTCCACAGAAGACCATATCTTCAAGGCAATCGCTCTGGGTGCTCCTTATTGTAAAGCGGTTTGTATGGGACGAGCACTGATGATTCCGGGAATGGTGGGAAAGAACATAGAGCGCTGGCTTAAAGGAGAAGATGGCGGATTGCCCAAGAGCGTGGCTAAATACGGAAGCACCAAAGAAGAAATCTTTGTCTGCTATGAGGAGCTAAAATCTATATATGGCAAAGAGGTGGATAAGTTTCCGCTCGGAGCGGTTGGAGTTTATGGTGTGGTTCTGAAACTAAAAGTCGGGCTTCAGCAACTGATGGCAGGAGCAAGAAAATGGCGGGTGGATTTAATTTCCAGAAAAGACCTGATTTCCTTGACCGAAGAATGTGCCAAAATCACAGGAATTCCCTATGTGATGGAGGCATATCGCCAGGAAGCTATTGAGATTATTGATTCTTAAAAGTTAATAAAATTAGCAAAATGGGGGGATGGCGTTTAGCTATTCCCCCATTTTTTCTAAATACCTCTAGAAAGTGAGATGGTTTATTCAGAACTTAAATCCTTACCATATAAAAATTAAGCGGACCCGAAAATCTATCAGGAAAAAGTTTTTAGGAAAAATAAAAATGATTGATTTATAATTAAAGGAGGGAAACTATAAGTGTTATATTTTATATTTTAAGTTTGATGCGGGATTAAATCCTTTCGCTGATAGATTAAAAATCCGCTCAGGAGCAAAAACAGGCTCCATAATATCCCATACAGAAACCACTTGAAGATAGTATAATGCGTTCCGGTTTTATCTACCGGCGAAAACGGGCTGACGATGAGCTGGAAAGATTGAGTTTGAGGAACGATGATGGAAATAACTTTACTGGTATTCGCCAGAAATTTTTCTAAACCGGTGTTGCCAGGATGCTCAAAATATCCAGCAAGAGAAGGCATTGAGAGATATACTACCAGGTAAAGTAATATAACCGCAACAGGTTTAGCATTTAGAGAGAAAAAGCTCACCCAGAGGAAAGGAAGGAAAATTCCAAAGAGGGAAATGACCAATTTAAAGACTAACTCAAGGGGGATTTTATGGTCAAAAATATAGGTAACAATCAGGTAAAGAATGATGAAGATCAGCCAGATGGAGAAAAGAAATAATCCATAGAAAATAAAACCTGAAGTAAAAAGGTCTTTCCGGGAGAGGCGGTGGGTTAAGAGCACTTCTATTTCTTGATTGACCAGAGCTCTGCCGGCAATGATTCCCAGAGCTGGAGCTAAAAAGAAGCCAAAGATATAAAGATTGAGATTGAGCTGTTCCAAAATCATTCTTTCAATCAATTTACTTCTTCCCGACTGACTTAGTTCAATCATAGTGGGAATTTTTAAAAGAAAAGGCAGGGCAAATTCAAAAACGATAATAAAAATGACCAGCCAGAACAGAAAGCTATGAAGAGTGTTCCGGAAAAAATATTTATAAATATATTTTTTGTTCATTTTCCTTCCTCAGTAATTTTCAGGAAATATTTTTCCAGTTCTTTTTGCTCCAGAATTTCCAGAAAATACTCCTCTAAAGTTTTTTGTTTTGGCTCTATAAACTCTATAGAGACCTCATTTTCAGTGAGGATTTTTACCGCCCGGTCTTTTTCGTATTCAGTTCGAGTTTCCAAATATGCTATTTCCAGTTTCGGGTCATAATTTATATTCCCGAGAGCATTTAAGGATTCAGGAATAGTGGTAAAGCCCTTAAAGCAGATGGTATAACCGCCATCTGAGGTGAGCAAATCTTTGATATATCCCTGCTGAATGATTTTACCTTTATCAATTAAAATTACCCTATTACATAATTCTTCTAGTTCGGAGAGAATATGGGAACTGATTAAAATAGTTTTGTTTTCCTGCGCCATCTCCCAGAGAAGCTCCTGAAGTTTCTTCCTGCTTAAAGCATCTAGATTGGCAGTAGGTTCATCTAAAACAATCAGTTCCGGATTATGAATAAAACAACCTGCCAGGGCTAATTGCTGAAGCATTCCCCGGGAATACTGGCTGATGTTAAGATTTAAAATCTCTTTTAAATTTAAAGATTCCTCCAGCCACTCCAGACGGGAAAGAAAATCATTTTTAGATAATCCATTGACCCGGGCTCCAATTTCCAGCAGTTCATAACCGGTTAAAAATTTAGGAGGGTCATAATGCTCCGGAACATATCCAGCCCGGTTTTTCCAGCTTTTTTCCTGAGGTCTTGAGCTAAAAACCAAAACTTCTCCGCTGGTGGGATAGATTAATCCAAAAAGAATTCTTAAAAAGGTAGTTTTTCCTGCTCCATTAGGACCGAGCAGGGCAATAATTTCCCCGGGAAAGATGTCAAGATTTATCTGTTCTAAGGCAGGAATGGCTTTTTTACTCAGTCCTGGAGATTTGTAATATTTGGTTAAATTTCGGGCACTGATTATTGGCTCTGCCATAGTTAATCCTTTTTTTCTAGCTCTATTTTTCCGGAAAATTTTACCTGTGCCTGAATTCTATAAACGCTAAATCCTTCTGCCCCGATATAGGAATAAATTAATTTCAGCTCTGGAGAGATTAAAAAATTTGCCGGGACCAAACTTATCTGATATTTTTCAAAAACCTTGCCCTCCTTATCCCAGAGAATGGGAAAGGGAGGATTAAATTCTTTTTTAAATTTTAAAAGCGCCTCTCTGCTTTCTTCAGAAACTAAAATTACCTGAAAATCAACCTGCTTCTGGCTGGAAAAATATTGGGTTAATTCCATCACCTCATCCTCACAGGGAGAGGAATAAGGAGAAAAGAAAACTAATAAAGTGGGTTTTGCCTGGATATACTGGGAAAGCTGAATTTTTCTGCCATCAATTGTCGGGAGGGTAAAATCCGGTACGGATTCGCCTTTTTTAAAGGGAGAACGGGTTGTTTTATATTCCTGCAAGAAAATCAAATCCACCTGAAAGGCAAGCACACCAACCAGCAGTAAAATCCAGAAACCGATAAGTAAAATTTTCTTGATTTTGTTTTGCTTCATTGTTTTTCCATTTTAAGTTTTTTTGAAATTAAGGGCAAATTCCTCTTATCCTCTTAAAAATTCATTTAGTAAAACCTGAATCTGGTTTTCTCCTTTAAAAGAAAAAATTTCGCTCTGGGCAAATAGTTGATTAAACCTAATTCGGAAAGCGTTGAATTCGTTGAGAACCTCTCTGGGAATAAACATTACAATTGCTTCTGCCTGCTGATAATAATCAGGCGCATTCAATTCTGTCTTGGAATAGATAAGAATTAAAACCGCTCCCCGAATACTTGGGTCCTGGATATTGCTCACGGTATCACCCAGAATCCGCAGAAGGTCTTTACCAAAAGCATCCATTGCTGAGCTTAATCTTCCCGCTTCTGTATCCGGGAAATAGGTTAATTTAATATTAACCCGGGCAATTACTCCCAGAAACCTGACATTAGGACTTACCGAGGCAGGGTTTTGAAAAAAGCCAATGCTTGCCATTGGCGATGTGGTGGTATCAAGAAGTTCAAACCGGGGATTGCTTAACTCTTCTTCAATTGCCATTGCCATTGATACCAGCTGAGGCTCATACATCATCGCAAAGCCTTTCCCTAGAATAGAATATCTTAAAGCCGGGGTCAGATAGATTTTTAAATTAGCGGTTTTTTTCTTATTACTTTTTGAGGGAGAAGAAGCGGAAAAAACCAGGAGAAAAATTAATAAAAAAATTTTAAAATGTTTTCTCATAATTAGCCTGGTTCTACATTCGCATCCTTAATTTATTGAAAAAATTTTAGCAGGAAGAAAAAGGAAGGGCAAACTGAACCAGGTTTGACAAGCTTTTTGAAAATTGCTTAAAATAGAAAAAAATGGATGATATTTTACAGCAAGCCCAGAAGCTGGAGAATGATTATATCAGAGGCTGGAAGGAAAAGGGAGGCAAGGTTTTAGGTTATATCTGCGTTGCCACCCCGGTAGAGTTAATTGAAGCAGGTGGAATCCTACCTTACCGAATTCGGGCTTTGGGCTCAAGCGAAACCGAGCTGGCAGATGCCTATCTTTCCCGGTTCAATTGTGCTTTTTGTCGTTCCTGCCTTAATCTGGGCTTGAAGGGAGATTATGATTTTCTGGATGGGGTAGTTTCCATCAATGGTTGTGACCATTTGCGGGGGATGGTGGAAAACTGGAATTATGCCCGAAAATTTAAATTCCATCATTACTTGAAGGTTCCACATCTTATTAGCCCGGAATCTATGGACTTTTTTGCTGAGGATATAAAAATCTGCAAGCAGGCAATAGAGGAACACTTTGATTTGACAATTTCAGATGACCAGCTCTGGGAGAAAATCAGCCTCCAAAAACGGATTCGGGAAAAATTCCATACCATTTATCAGATGCGGTTTCAAGAAGCTCCTGCCTTTTATGGCTGGGAAGTAATGAGCTTATACCTGTTTCTCAGTGCGGTTCCTTCAGAAGTGGGAGAGCCAATGCTGGAACGGGTCATTGAGGAGCGGAAAAATTATCAGATTAAAGATTATCGGGCTCGGCTTTTATTTGGTGGCTCAGCCACGGATGAGGTTAGTTTTATTAAAGAGATTGAAACCCTGGGGGGAGTGGTGGTGGCTGATACTTTTTGCTTTGGGGCTCGTGCTTTCTGGAATCGTCAGTCGCAAAGCTCTTCCTCTGACCCTTGCCGGGAATTAGCCAGAATTTATCTGGAAGAACTTTTTTGTCCGAGAATGTTTGAGGAGTTTTCCAGCCGAAAAGAACTGGTCTTAAAAATGATTGAACAGGCAAAGGTTGATGGAGTGGTTTTGTTCCATAATAAATTTTGCGACCTGCATGGAGTGGATAATGTTCAGTTAAAAATTGCTCTGGAAAAAGAAGGAATCCCGGTTTTGACCCTGGAAAAAGAATATTCCGCCCGGGCAGACCTGGGAAGATTTAAGACCCGGATACAAGCATTTCTGGAGAGGATTGGCAAGTAATGCTGAAAAGAACCATCCAGAAAGGGCTTTTCCGGCGATTGGTTCTTCAGCTTCGGCTGGTTAACATAGTTCCTTCTCCAATTTTAAATTTTATGGGCAGGGCTCTTTCCAATCTGAAAATAGTTTCAGAAGAATTTCAGGGAGGGGCGGGAGCATTATTTGATCCCCTGGTCAAAGACGCGGGTCCGGTTTTTTCCAAGCTTTTTTCCCGATGGATTCTAGGAGCTTGGGAAGCGCATCAGCAGGGGAAAAAAGTTATTTTAGTGCCGTTTAATTTCCCGGTGGATTTAATCCACGCTTTTGATAATGCTCATCCCCTTACCAGTGAGGTGCTTTCTACTCTGGCAGTGATAAATCTTTCCCAGCAGGGAGAACCTTACTGGGATATGGCAATGGCACTGGGCTTACCAGACCATCTCTGCTCTGCCAATACTATTGAGCTGGGCTCCCTTTTGGGAAGCGATGATTTTTATCCAGATGCTATTGTTTCTTCGGGACCGGGTGGTTGTGATGCAAATGCCAAGATTCATGAGTTTGTGGCGAATTATTTAAATATTCCTCATTTCTTTTTGCCCAAGATTCCAGAAAATTCCGGGCGAGGAAGAAAACAGTATAGTGTTTATTTTAAAAGGCTGGTCTCTCAGTTAGAAGAATTTATTGGAGAGGAGCTAACTGAGGAAAAACTCGGTCGGGTAATAGAACGAGCCAATCGTTGCACCCAGCTTTACTGGGAGCTTTTTGACCTTCAAAAATTAATCCCTTCTCCGGTGCCCAATTTATTTTCCCTTTTTATTTACGGGGTGCGATTTACAATGTGGGGCACTCCGGAGGGGGTGGAGGCTCTGGAGGCACTGGTGGAAATTACCAAGAAGTATTTAAATAGTTCGGAATATAAAAATAAGCTGGAGCGAGCTCGCTGTATCTGGGCTTATACCAGTTATTATTATGACCTGGCTGGGTTATTTAACTGGATGGATGGAAAAGGATATACTCATCTGGGAGATGGATTAGACATTTTCTTTCCCCAGGAGATTGATACTACCAGCCGGGAAGCCATGCTGGAGGGAATTGCGGAGAGCGCCTGGAATATGCCTATGACCCGGCAGGTAGGAGCGGAATCTATGGCTGGCTCCTGGACCGAAGATGTTATCTGGGCCGCCAGAGAATTGAAGGCGGATTGTGTAATTTACTGCGGGCATCATTCCTGCAAACAAACCTGGAGCGTGATTTCCATTATGAGAAGAGAAGTAATGAAAAGGGTGGGAATTCCGGTTTTGGTTCTTCAAGGAGATGCCTGGATTAAAAAGATGACTCCGATTTCGGCAATTCAACAGCAAATTGACGAGTTTGTCCAGAATGTAATTGCCAGTAAAGTCTGATGGGTCGTCTTAATAAAAAATGCCTTAGGGTGGTTAGCAGTTTATAGTTTTTTAAAGGATTGGTAAATGATTTTTAAAAAATCATCTTCCCGGGGACTGGTGCGAAGGTTAATTCCCCAGCTCATACTGGCTAATGCGATGCCCCCGGGTCTTTTAATTTTTATCGGGCGGTTTTTTTCTCGGTTAGCAATTGTCCCGGAGGAATTTAGAAAAGGAATTGGGGCATTATTCGCTCCGATGGTAAAAAACGGGGGAGTGATTTTTTCCAAGCTGATGTCCCGCTGGATTCTGGATGCCTGGGAAGCTCGTCAGAAGGGGAAAAAAGTTATTCTCGTGCCCTTTAATTTTGCGGTGGAATTAATCCACGCTTTTGAAAATGCTCATCCTCTTACCAGTGAGGTTCTTACCACGATGGCATTGGTCAATCTTACCGGGCAGGGAGAGCCATACTGGGATATGGCAATGGCATTAGGTCTTCCTGACCATCTTTGTTCTTCAAATACCATTGAGCTCGGTTCCATTTTAGGAAGTGATGATTTATGTCCAGATGCAATTGTTTCCTCTACCCCGGGTAGTTGTGATGCCAATGCCAAGATTCACGAGTTTGTTGCCAATTATTTGAATATTCCCCATTTCTTTTTACCCAAGGTGCCGGATGATTCCAGACGAGGAAGGGAAATCTATCGGCTCTATTTTCGTCGGCTGATTTCTCAACTGGAAGAATTTATCGGGGAGGAGCTTGAGGAAGAGAAGCTCCGGCGGGTAATTGAAAGGAGCAATCGCTGTACCCAGCTTTACTGGGAGTTATTTGACCTGCAAAAGCTCTCGCCCTCCCCGGTGCCCAACCTTTTTTCCCTTTTCCTTTATGGAGTAAGATTTACAATGTGGGGGACTGAGGAAGGAGTTGAAGCTCTGGAGGCCCTGGTGGAGCTGGTTAAAAAGAATTTGAACAGCCCGGACTACCAAAAGAAGGAAGAAAGAGCTCGTTGCCTCTGGACCTATACCAGTTATTATTTTGACCTGGCAGGATTATTTAACTGGATGGAGGAAAGAGGATACTCTCACCTGGGAGATGGGCTTGACCTATTTTTTCCTCAGGAGAGGGATACTTCTAGTAAAGAAACAATGCTGGAGGGAATTATGGAGAATTCCTGGAATATGTGGATGACTCGCCAGATAGGTGCAGAATCAATGCACGGCAGTTGGACCGAGGATATTATCTGGGCAGGGAAGGAGTTGAGGGCGGATTGTATGATTTATAACGGTCATCATTCCTGCAAGCAGACCTGGAGTGTGATTTCCATTATGAGAAAAGAGGTTATGAAAAGGCTGGGGATTCCGGTTCTGGTTCTTCAGGGAGATGGCTGGATGAAAAGGATGACCCCGATGTCTGTAATTCAACAGGAGATTGATGAGTTTGTCCAGAATGTCATTACCAGTAAATCCTGAGTCGGAGTTTTAGAAATGTATGCTGGAATTGATATTGGTTCTTTAACTGCCAAATTAGTGGTGGTTAATCAGAAGGGGAAAATAATTGCTCGGGAATTGATGGCGGTTCTGCCCAATCCGCTTGATTCTGCTCAGGAGTTAATCCGGCGAATTTCTGAAAGGAACAAAATTAAATGGCAGGAGATTAAATATGTGGTCAGCACTGGATATGGTCGGGAAAAAATCCAGGAGCAGGGATGGGCACAGGAGAATATCTCGGAAATCTCCTGTCACGGTTTTGGAGCTTTTCATTTAAATCCCAAGGTGCGAACCATTATTGATATTGGCGGGCAGGATTCCAAGGCAATTAAAATCAATAAAAATGGGGAGCTGGAAAACTTTGTAATGAATGATAAATGCGCCGCTGGAACCGGGCATTTTTTAGAAGTGATGGCAAGGGTTCTGGAGGTGGAACTTGGGGAGCTGGGAACTATCTCTAAAAAATCCCGGCGACCGGTTGAAATCAGCAGTCGCTGCACCATTTATGCAGAAACCGAGGTAATTCATTCCCTTCAGCAGGGAACTCCGAAAGTTGATATTGCCGCGGGAATAAATCAGGCAATGGCAGAGAGAGTTTTAACCCTGGTGAGAAGAGTGGGAGCGGAGAAAGAAATAATGATTACCGGTGGAGTAGCCAAGAATCAGGCGGTAAAAAGGGAACTGGAAAAAGCCCTGGGAAGCAAAATTATTTATCCCAGGATAGACCCTCAGCTAATTGGTGCTTATGGCGCGGCAT
>CAZKMM010000022.1:3478-24263 GCA_964553915.1 uncultured bacterium | reverse complement strand
TAGGGAAATTTAACTTTTTTAAAATGCCCAATTTTAGGGATTGTATAAGTTGATTAATTTTTATATAATTTTTTAATTATATTTACCAGGCGGGGAGGGATGGAAGAGAAGGAGCTATTGACTGTTGCCAGGGATTTAATGGAGGGATTTGTTTCTCCGCAAGCTTTGGAAAGAGGACTTTATAACCTGTGCCAGGCATTTGGGGCAGAGTGTTTTTGCTTGAATATCTTAAAAGGCAATCAATTTGAGGCAGAGATGGTCTGGAGCTATGGGTGTTCCAAAGAGTCAAGAAATCGCCTTTTAGAACTTTTAAATGAGTTAAGCTTGGGAGAGTGGGAGGCAGATAGTCTGGTATTGAACAGCACGGATTTTTCCTATCTCACTAATCAGAAGGAGGATTACAGGGAACTACTCAGCATTTATGAAAAATTCTGGAATCATAACAAACCGGGATATTATCTATTGGGGATTTTTTCGCTTCCGGTGGGGTTGGGAATTAGTGCTTTCCACCGGGATATAAAGATGAAAAAGGATTTTGGCAACCTGGAAAAATTAAATCTAAGGGTTTTTGGCGATATTTTTAAAAATTTGATTCTTTTTCGGCATATTTTTTCCCGCTGGCAGACACAGAAATGGTTTAAGGAAAAGTTGAAAAAGAAGGGGCTTACTCAAAGGGAAATAGAGATTGTTCTTTTGATGCTGGAGGGGTATGCCCCCAAGCAAATTTCAGCTAGATTAAATATTCAGTTGATTACCATCCGGGACCATATCAAGAAGATTTATCATAAACTGAATGTTCATTCTCAATTAGAATTACTCAGTTTATTTTATCGTTTATGGTATCAAGAGGTGGAGAGCTATTTGGGAAAAGAGCTTTAGGAAAAAATAGTTCGGGTTAGGGCTTGGTGCCATTTTTTATTCTGCCAGATGCCCGGGAACTGAGGAGCAATTAAGGAGCTTTTCCAGCTCCCAGTCCCGCAATCCCTAAAGCAGTGGCTTTGAGAAAATCTCTCCGGGTCAGTTTATTCTGAAAACAGGTATCAGGCACAAAAAAATCATAGAATAAATTTGAGCCCAAAGGCAAATAAAAAGAGCCTGAAGATTTCAGGCTCTTTTTTTAATCAAATTATGGATTAGGCTTATTTGTTCAGCACTTTGTTGATTTTATCTAAGAGGTCTTCGGGCTTGATGGGTTTTTCAATGTATTCTTCCACCGGCAGGAAGTCTTCATCTTTTTCCTTGTCAAATTTAAATCCGGTGACTTTTCCCACCGCGGTAAGAAGGATGATGGGCTTTTGTTTGAGTTTATCATCCTTTCTAATTTTATAAGCGAGCTGGAAACCTTCATCCGGGGTCTCCATCATCACATCCAAAAGGAAGAGGTCAATATCCTGTTCCTGGGCTTTTTTCCATCCCTCTTCTCCACTGGAAGCAGTGATGACCTGGTGCCCGTTTTTTTCCAGGATTAGTTTGGTTACCTCTACAAAGTCCGGGTCGTCATCAACTAAGAGAATCTTTGCCATTGGCTTCCCTCCTTACTTATCTGAAAATAGTATGAACCGAACAGGAAATGCACGGGTCATAAGCCCGCATCAGCATTTCCAGATAAAACTGGATATCTTCCGGGCTCTTTCCCTGCTCAACCAGCCAGGGGACAATCTCTCTCATATCATCTTCCAAATTGCCGGTATTCTGGTTAGTGGGAATTACACAGTTTGCTCCGATGCAGATGCCGTCTTTGTTAAAAGTGTAATCGTGAATCAAAAGTCCCCGGGGTGCCTCGGTCACGCCAATTCCCCTTCCTTCCTTTACCTTAACCTCCGCGGGAGGCTCTTTTTCTGGACCCCGGGCAATCAGCTCATCGCAGAGCCGTTTAGACCGCTCCCAGCAAAGGGCAGTTTCAATTAGCTGACCGACATTATTAAAGTATGGATTATAATTCGGAGCCTTATAGCCGAACTTATCTGCCACTTCTTTTGCCAAGCCCGTGATTAGTTCCGGATTGTTATTACACCGAGCCAGGGCTCCCACCGCATAGCTGGAGCGCTGAAACTTGCTCCGCTTGCAGGTGCTCCAGGGAACCACATATTCATTAACCACATCTTTATATTCCTCATTTTCATAAGCTTTTTTAGTATCCGAGGAATAAATTTTTCCGTCATAAAAGGGAAATTCTTTTTCGTGTTTGAGAGAAATATACTCGGTTTCCCGGGTAAAGGCAGGGAATTTATCTGCATTTTCTGCCACGACATTGACCAAAAGCATTAAATCCTCCATACCATCATCCAGCATTTGTTTAATTTTTTCCAGCTCCTTCTTTTCCGGCCAGCGAGCAAATCCACCTACTACCATTCCCGGAGCGTGCACCTCGTGTCCGGTGAGAATCAAAAGCATATCATTGGCAATTCTTTTAAGCCGAAGAGCAGCTTTAATTAAATCAGTATGAGTTCCTGCCATATGAATCACGCTCGGGGCTTTGAACAGGTCCGGAGCAACCAGATAAGCGACATGGAGGATATGGCTTTCCAGCTGTTCCGCATCATCTACCAGAGTACGCATAATTTTGGTCTGCTCACTTACCTCCACACCAAAAGCATCTTCCACTGTTTTTAAGCTGGTGAGCATATGAGCATGGGAGCAAATACCGCAAATCCGGCAGGTAATCCAGGGCATCTCCCACCATTCTCTTCCCCGAACAAACGCCTCAAACATCCGGGGAGATTCCACAATTTCCAGCCGGCAGTTTTCCAGCTTGCCGTCTTTAACCTCCACCCAGATGTTTCCATGTCCCTCCACCCGGGTAACATAATCAACCCTTACCTCAAAACTCTTCTTAGCCATTATTTCACCACCTCCGAATAGCCGTAAAATAACCGGTATCTACGGAGTAAGTCCTGAACTGTAAGTCCTCGTTTGCTTAAAATAATCTGTTCTGCTTCTAAATGCGGGTCGTCCACCATTCCCCGACAACCGGTGCAGGGAAATCCATAACTGGGACAGCGGGCATCACATCCCGCCCGGGTGATCGGTCCCAGACAGATTTGACCTTTAAGCATCAGGCATTCATTCTCTTTTAACTTGCACTCCACGCAAACCGGATAGTTAGGCAAAGTGGGAATAGTGCCAAGAAGAACCTGCTTGACAATGCTTAAAAATTCAAATCGGTTGATCGGGCATCCGGGAATGACCAAATCGGTCTTCACCACTTCAGGCACGCTCATCACCCGGGGCAGAACCTCAAAATACTTGGCAGAATCACCATAAACATAATTTTTGGCTTCTTCAGTATCCTGAAAATTTCTCAGCTTGTTCAGTCCCCCGGTGTGAGCGCAGGCACCAAGTGCCACCAGCACCTGAGCTTTTTCCCGAATCCCTTTCAACCGCTCCACATCGTGGGGGGTGATGATGGAGCCTTCAATAAAGGCAATTTCATAATCATCTCTTTTTTCGGTGGAAGCTTCCCGGAAATTGACAATGTCAATATGCCCGACAAGGTCAAGTAATTCCGGCTCGCAATTAAGCACCATCAGCTGACAACCCTCACAGCAGGAGAAATCAAAAAAAGCTACTTTTGGCTTAGCCATCACAGCGCCTCCTTGATTCCTTTAATTAACGGATAATGAAAAACCGGACCATCCTGGCAGGTATAATATCCGTGAATCTGGCAGTGCCCGCATTTACCCACTCCACATTTCATTCTCCGCTCCAGGGAAAGATAAATATGGTCTTCCCGGAAATTCTTTCCTTCCAGAGCTAAAAGCACGAATTTATACATTACCGGTGGACCGCAGATCAGGGCATAGGTTTTTTCAATATCAATCTTCAAGGGCGGAATTAGGGTAGTAATAACCCCGACATTTCCCTTCCAGCTCTCATCTCCCCGGTCAACTGTAAGATGAAGCTCCAGATCGTTTTTCCCGGCTTTCCAGTCTTCCATCTCCGGGAAGGGAAACAGCTCCTTGGGAGTGCGAGCACCATAAAGAATAATAATTCTGCCATAATCCTTCCGATTAGCGGTAGCATAATTAACAAATGAGCGAAGCGGAACCATTCCGATTCCACCGCCGATGAAAAGCAGGTCTTTGCCCTTGAGCTCCTCACAAGGAAAGCCCTTTCCAAAAGGACCCCGAATTCCTACCTTATCTCCTTCTTTGAGCTTATGGATGGCATCGGTAACTTTCCCCACCTTTCTCACGCAGATTTCAAAATATCCCTTCTGGGTGGGGGAAGAAGAGATGGAAATCGGGCATTCTCCGATACCGAAGATGCTTACCTCTACAAACTGCCCGGGTTGATGACCAAGCTCAGAACCATCATCTAAAACCAGTTGATATAATTTCTCCAGCTCGGTCATCGGAGTAATTTTCTTAACTGTCGCATACTTTGGGAGATAAAGGTAATCGCTAACTTTTTTTGCTCCTTCTGCCATTTTTTCGCTCCCCTTTTTATTTCATTGCTTTAACACCACTTTCCAGCTTGTTGGCAATTTCCACGATGCTGATTTCCGCTGGACACTGCTGGGCACATCTTCCACAGCCCACGCAGAAAGCAGACCCACCGTATTTTGTGGTTAAATACCGAAACTTCCGATAAAACCGATGCTTCTGACGGGTTGCCTGGTCTTTCATAAATTTTTCTCCGCCTGCCACCTCGGTAAATCCTTCCAGCTGGCAGGAATCCCAGAAGCGAAGCCGTTTTCCTTGTTCCAGATTCAGCTCCACATCCTCCCGGACATCAAAGCAGTAGCAGGTGGGACAAACATTGGTGCAGGTTCCACAGGCAAGACAGCGATGAGCAATATCTTCCTCCCAGAAGGGAAGCTCTTCTCCATCCATACAGAGGAGAGGAAGCTCCTCTACCCGGGGACGAATCTGCTCGCCTTTAAGCTGGGAGCATTTTGCTTTGGCTTTGTAAGCCAGCTCCTCATCCAGCATTGTTGCGGGACCGAGCTCTGCCAGCTCTAAAAGGGCATCGCCTTTTTCTGTAAAGCTTTCCGCCAACCAGCTCTGACCGAGGTCGCTTAAAAAGAGGTCAAATCCTTCCCGGTAGTTATTGCTTCCCACGCTGGTGCAGAAGCAGTATTCATCTGGATTGCAGGTAATTCCAATGATGGCGGATTTTGCCCGGCGAGCCAGATAAGTGGAATCCGGATTTCCCTCCCGGAAACAGAGATCCAGGCGAAGTAGCCCCTGCATATCACAGGGATGAATTCCGAAAAGGATAATCTCCTTCTCCGGCTCAAATTTGGGAACTTTTAACTCCCCGCTTTTCAGGTTGTATTCAAGAAGAATCTCATCTCTGGGAGGGAAGAAGAATTTTTTGGGCGGGAGAATGGTCCTGGTGTATTCCAGGTCCAGCTCCTTTGGGTCTTCCACCTTATCAAATACCCAGAAGACCTCTTTTTTCTTGGGACCAAAGACATCTCCCTTTTCCTTTAATTTTTCAATCCAGGCACCCAAATCCTCTTTTCTGATTACTCCCTTTTTCATCGCTCCCTTTCCTTTTTTGATTTTTTAATTTGCCCAAAATAAAAAGCCCCACTAGAGGGCTGATGAACTTCTTTAAAGATGGGAAAACTGCTGTTTAATCTCTCAAATGCCAGAATATTTTTAGCACAAATTTTAAACCTTGTCAAGCTTTTTAATCAAATTTTAATTTTTTAATTTGACTTTTTATAAATCCTTGTATCCGATTATTTATATATCCAAATTTGTTGACAGATTGGCTGGCTCCCTGAAACTTAAATAAAATCTTTGCATAAAGCCAGAAGCTTTTATTTGCCAGCAAGCCAATTTAGGACTATATCTTATTTAAGTTTTTACTCATTTCAGGAGGAGAAAGATATGCCTGAGAAGAATTCAAAAGTAATGACTGCCAGAGAAGCGGTGGAGCGATTTATTCCAGACGGTGCCTCAATTTCCATTGCCAACTTTTTACACAGCACTCCCTACGCCCTGGTTTTTGAAATAATCAGACAGAGGAAAAAAGAGCTTGAGGTGTGGAGTCAGAGCGGGTTGATAGAGCTGGACCTGCTGGTAGCAGGTGGATGCGTCCGCCGGATTATTACCGCTTATAGTTATCGGATTGGGGGAGAATGGGCGAGCACCGCCCTGGAAAGAGCCTTAAAAGCCGGGGAAGTTGAACTTGAGGACCTTTCCAATTTTACGGTTCTGGCAATGCTCTGGGCAGGAGCATTAGGATACAGTTTTATACCGGTTCTTTGGGGGATAGAAAATACAGATATATTTAAAATTAGGAGCTTTCTTGGTGAAAATAAATTTAAAATCATTAAATGTCCTTTCACGGGAAAGAACACACTGGTGGTGCCCGGGGTAAATCCGGAGGTAGCAATTTTCCATTGCCAGCGTGCAGATATCTATGGCAATGCTCAATACTGGGGAAGCACTGGAAACAGCAAATGGGCCGCGCTTGCCTGCAAGCGTATTATTGTCAGCTGTGAAGAGATTGTTGACCATGAGATTATTCAATACAGCCCCCATCATACCCTGATTCCCGGCTTCCGGGTTGATGCTGTGGTTGAGGAACCCTGGGGAGCTCATCCTTCGGATTTGCTCGGTTGTTATAATGCGGATGTTCCTTTTCTTGGTCAATTCTTTTTGCAGAACAATACCGCCGAGGGAATGGAAGCATTTTTGAAAGAGTGGGTCTATGAGCTTCCTGACCGAAAGGCTTATATTGCCCATTATATAGAACGATTTGGAATGGAGACACTCCTACGATTGAAAGCGCGCTCCCATCCATCTTATCCAGCAGATTATGGTTCTTCCCGGTTTATGCCCTGGGACGAAAAAGGATATTCAGAGCCTTTAGGAATTAGCAGGAAAGAATTTGACCAAATTCTGGAAAAGGAAGGAGCAATAGAATGGGAAATAGAAGAGTAAAATTTACCCTTTCCGAGTTGATGATTTATAATGCTTCTCTGGAAATTAAAGATGGAGATGTAGTGGTAATGGGACAGGGACTGCCGATGGCTGCCTGTCCTCTGGCAAAGGCTTTTCACGCTCCAAACGCCATCCTTCTTACCGAGGCGGGGCTTGTGGATATAGCCCCATATCGTGCCCCGCTTCATATTGCCGACCCTACCTGCACCAGAGGATATAGCTATTCCTGCGATTTGATTGATGTTTTCACCACTATCTTGCATCGGGGTTTTGTTGATGTCTGCTTTTTGGGAGTGGGGCAAATAGATAAATATGGAAATCTAAATTCCACAGTAATTGGAGATTATTTTCAGTTTAAAATGAGAATGATGGGCGCGGGCGGAGCCCCGGACTTTGCCCTTTATGCCAAAAAGGTTGTCCTGACAATGCGGGGTGGAAAATTTGTGGAAAAGCTTGATTATTTTACCACTCCGGGCTGGCTGGAAGGAGGGGATTCTAAAAAACAAAAGGGATTGCCAGATACCGGACCCGAGGTATTAATCAGCACCAAAGCGGTCTTTCATTTTCCCAAGCCAGAACGAGAATTAACCCTGGTCTCAGTTCATCCCGGAGTAAGCATTGAAGAGGTGGAAAAAGATATTCCCTGGAAATTGAAAAAAGCACCCCAGATAAAAACCACTCCGGTTCCACCTCCTGAAGTGATTGATTTTATTCGTAATTTTGACCCTGCTTCCAGTGCGGGCAGAAAGCTCTTAATCAGCCTTTATGCCCAGGCGATGCTGAAGAAATTACAGCAAAATGCCAAATGAAAAAAACCATCCGGGCAATGCTCCTGAGCGGACTGGTTTTTCCCGGGCTGGGACAGATTTATCTGGGGAGGAAAAAACTGGGGGGATTTTTGGCAATTTCGGTTTTCGGGCTTTTGCTCTGGCTGGTGATTCGGATTTTTTTACTCACCTGGAGAGCAGTGGTGGTTAAGACCTCCGCTGAAATAGGGCTAAATCTTTCGCCTGAGGTTCTTTCTCGTCTTCATCATCAAGCCTGGGCTGGGAACTGGTGGCTGGTTTTGATGATAGTTCTATTCTGGGCTTTCTCCATCTGGGAAGCAAGAAGAAATTAGAATTACATCTCTTCCTCCTCGGGAGGGTCAGGAGCATATCTGGTAAAAAGAATAAATGCCATTGCCGGGCGCTTGCTTGCCTCTCTCATTGCAAACTGAATTCCATCAAATTGCCAGCCCTTGCCCACCCACTCATTGATAATCTCTTCTAAAACCTCGTCAGTAACAATGGAAGTTTCAATTATCTTATATAAAAGTGCCATTGTTTAATATTATTTCATAATCAGGCGGTTTTTCAATTTTTAAGTAGGGGGTTATTGGTCTAAAATTTTTCGGACTTTTTGTGCCAGGCTTCGTGCAGAAAAGGGTTTTTCCAACAGATTTTCTTCTAATTTTAAAATCCCGTGATTGTTAATTTGCTCCATCGGATAACCAGAAATAAACAAAACCTTGAGCTCGGGACGAATTTTCCTGGCTTTTTCTGCCAGTTCCACTCCATTTATTCTGGGCATTATCACATCGGTAATTAACAAATTTATTTCTTCCGGATATTTTTCTAGGATTAGAAGGGCATCTTCTGGCTCCTGGGCCTCAAACACCCGATACCCAAGCTGACGAAGAATCCTCACTCCCAGTGCTCGCACCGCTCTTTCATCTTCCATTAAAATAATGGCTTCATTGCCTGCAGGAATCTCCAGACTTTCTTCTCTAGGTTTTCGCTTCTCCGCTGGCTCCCCACTGGGGGGGAGATAGACTTTAAAGGTGGTGCCTAATTCCGGTTCGCTATAAACCCAGATATAACCATTATGCTGATTAACAATCCCGTAAACCATACTCAGACCAAAACCAACCCCCTCCGGCTTGGTGCTAAAAAAAGGCTCAAAAATTCTTTCCCTAACCTCCGGGCTCATTCCCACTCCGGTATCAGAAACTGCCAGAAGCACATAATCCCCGGGCTTAGCATAAGGATGCTCCCGGATATAAGAATAATCTATCCTGGTGAGAGAGGTGGAAATGGTCAGGGTGCCTCCGCCGGGCATTGCCTCTCTGGCATTTATTACCAAATTAAATATCACCTGCTCAATCTGGCTCGGGTCCGCATTAACCGGAGGAAGCTCTTCTTCCAGGTTTAAAACCAGATTTATATCCTCCCCGAGGATTCTCCTTAACATTCTCTCCATAGAGGTGATGGTTTCATTTAAATCCAGAGAAATTTTTTCTAGCGTCTGCCTTTTGCTGAAAGCCAGAAGCTGGCGGGTAAGTTGAGCTCCTCGCTCCGAAGCTTCGCTTATCTCTAAAAGGTCCTCCCGAACCGGCGAATCATAAGGGATGTTTTCTAAAATCAGGTCGGTATAGCCCTTAACTATGCTTAAAATGTTATTGAAATCATGAGCAATTCCTCCAGCCAGCCTTCCCAGTCCCTGCATCTTATTAGCCAGTCGGAGCTGTTCTTCTATCTTTTTCAGCTCGGTAACATCTGCCCCCAGGGCAATACTTCCAATAATCTTTCCCTTCTCATCCTGTAAATTGTTGGAATGCCACCAGATAACCCTTTTCCTTCCATCTTTGGTGGTGATGACCGTCTCAAGATTTTCCACCACCTCTCCTCTGATAATCGCCATTGCTTTGGCAAAAATCTCCTCCCGATATTCCTTATCTGGATAAAGCCACTCCCAGATTTTATTGTGCCCGAGCACCTCCTCTCTGGAATAACCAGAAATTCTCTCTGCCGCCCGATTCCAGAAAACCACATTCCCTTTTTCATCTAATAGGTCTATCCAGATGACTGCATTGTCAATAATGGTCTTATAAGAATCATAGGCAAGGGAGAGTTCCTTTAAAGCCTTTGCCAGCTCAGTATCTTGGAAATCTAGAAGAAGCTGAACCCCCACCCCATTTATCTCCACCAAATTGCCTTTTGCGTCCCAGAGATTATAACTGGTCCACAAAATATGCCTTAAAGTGCCATCTTTGGCTTGAAGCGACATTAAATACTGGCAAACATCTTTCTGCTCTGAGAATTTGTCAAAAAGCGCCTCCACCTGACGATACAGTTCCCCCGGATAAAATATCTCCCACCAATTCTTGCCCAGTAATTCCTCGGGAGAATAACCGGTAATCTGCTCCACCGCCTTATTGACAAAGACTGTGGTTCCATCCGGAGCAATCTGAAAGAGAATCGCCGGGGCTTTGCTTAAATACATATTATACTGGGCAACCGACCCCTGAAGGCTGGAAATGTTGGAGGAGAGGGTTTCTTTTTCCCGGTTAAGCTCTTTAATCTGCTTCTTAAGAGCTTTTATCTGCTCAAGAAGCTCTTTCTGGCTTTCGGGACTCACTTTTCAATTATACCGCAAACCTATATTTTAAACAACAATAAAGAAAATTTTTCTTAATTATTCCAGAACCAGGCAGGTGATAAGTTCTGGATTGATTTTCTCTGGCTCTTTTATCATACCCAGCTCATCCCCCAGCATTTCAAAGACCTTTTCTGCGAGCAGGAGGGCAAATTTCTTTTCCCGAGTGCCTCTCGGTTCCACTCTTCTTACCAGCCATTGCTTGAAACTTTCTTTCAGGTTTTGCTCTAAAGTTCTTTTGTCATCTTTTAAGGGCATAGATTGAGCAAGAAACTGGCTTAATTCCTGAGGGGACAAAGGAGCAAAGCTCAACCTTCCTCCCACCACTCCTTTGACCATTGCGGTGGCTAAAATCACAGGGAAATTTAACTCAAATTGATAGCAGGAAAGCAGGGTTTTCAGCTCCTCTGCTTTCAACCCCAGAACTTCAAAAAACAGCCAGAGGAGAAATTCCGCCTGCTCCAGTTCTGCTTCCGCTTTTTTTACCTCTTTGAAATCCTTGAATTCTCTCATTTCATTTCTCCGGGCATCATAATATCTGGGTCTGGGAGCTAAAAGGGCTTTGAGAATGCCTGCCAGAGGCTCACCGAAAAGATAAAATGGTTTTCCCAGTGCCCGGAACCATTCCTTTGCCTCTATCTTTTGAGCCCGAAAGCGAAGCTTGAGCACCTGAGAAAATCCCACCTGAAAAATCTGCTCCAACCAGTGCCTGCGGAAAATCTCCAGAGCTCGTTCTAAATTTCCCTCAGACCAGAAATCCAAGCCAATCTCTAAATATCCATAAACCTTCTCCACTGCTTTTTTTATACTGGAAAGCTCAGTTAAATCCATTACATCCGCAATCATTACCTTATTAGCCAGCCGGGCAAACTGAGCATAAAACTCTTCCAGTTCTTTTTCTTCCAAATTTTCCAGAACCCGGGAAAGAAATCCGGGAATCTTGTCCGG
Source organism: uncultured bacterium (assembly GCA_964553915.1). Taxonomy (GTDB): domain Bacteria; phylum RBG-13-61-14; class RBG-13-61-14; order RBG-13-61-14; family DRUE01; genus CAZKMM01. The sequence goes on along the minus strand of CAZKMM010000022.1, from coordinate 12,996 downwards.
AACCGCCAGAGGATAGCGGGGAGCAGGAAAAGGAATTTCAAACTCATTTTTCCTCTCCAGAAAAGGAATCCGGGAATCGGGTAGAAACCGGTAAATTTCAAATGCCTCGTCAAAATCATAAAAGCCATAATCTTCCAGCCTTCCCTGACGCACCCTTAAACTTATCTCCTCAATTTCTAAAGGCACCTGCCAGCGAACCTGGTCAAGAATTCCGTAATATCTTTTCTGCTCCAGCTCCCGGAGATGAAGAAGCAGGGATTCCACCAGAGGACGAAATTTTTCCTCCTTAATTTCCAGATAATAATAATCGTCCAGAGTGAAAAGCTCTTTATTCCGCCAGGGCTCCACTCCAATATTATCCGGGTCTGGAACATAAACCCGAACCAGCTTTTGCAGAATGGTGATTAAAAGCTCTATATCTGCCTGTTTGAGCCAGCTTCGGAACTGCTCCAGGCTCGCCTTCTGGAGTAGGTCCAGCCATCTGCAGACCTGCTGGGGGGAAAGGGTCTGCTCCTTCCAGAACTCTAAATCAAAAACATAGCTAAGCTGGCGGTGATTGGCTAAAGCTAAAAGCTCCAGCGAATCCTCTTCCCCCACCTCCTTGATAGTCAGATAAAGCTCTGGGGAAGGAAGAAGCCGAACCAGGGCTTTTGCCCGCCGGGAAAGTAAAATTAAATTCAGCCGGTCTTTTGCTCGCCAGGATAAAACCAGCTCCAGTTGCTCTTTTAGAGAAAGGGCGTTGAAAAGTTTGCTGGCTTTTTCTGGCTCTTCCTGAACCAGTCTGGGGCTGAGTTCCTTTCTTGTGGTAAAAGATAAAACTTTTCCTTTTTCGTTCATCAAGATAGATTTTTACACCCAAAGCTGGTTTCGTCAATGTCTGCAATAAATTTGTAAATCAACTTATTCTCGGTTATAAACAAAAGAAATTGTTTTTGGAGGATGGAAAATGAGCGGGATAGAGCCTTCTGAGCGAATTAAAAAACTTCCTCCCTACCTTTTTGTCCGGCTGGAAGAGTTAAAAGAAAAAGCTTTAAAAGAAGGAAAGGACCTGATTGATCTGGGGATTGGCGACCCGGACCTTCCCACCCCGGATTTTATTGTTCAGGCTATGAAGCAGGCACTGGAAAATCCAGAAAATCACCGCTATCCCACCAGCCGGGGACTTTTTGCTTTCCGGGAATCTGCCAGCAAATATCTGGAAAGAAGATTTGGGGTAAAAATCTCACCGGAGCAAATCGTTACCCTGATTGGCTCCAAGGAAGGAATTGCTCATTTCCCCCTGGGATGGCTTAATCAGAGAGATATTGCTCTGGTGCCCAGCCCGGCATATCCGGTTTATAAAATCGGCACCATTTTTGCCGGAGGTGAGCCTTATTTCCTCCCGTTAAAAGAAGAAAATAATTTTCTGCCTGATTTAGATTCGGTTCCCCGGGAGGTCTGGGAGCGAGCCAAAATTCTTTTTCTGAACTATCCGAATAATCCCACCTCCGCGGTTTGTGAGCTGGAGTTTTTTGAGCGAGCGGTTTTCTATGCCAGGAAATATCAGCTCTGGGTAGTGAATGATTTGGCTTATGCGGAGCTCTGCTTTGATGGATATCTGGCTCCCAGCATCCTTCAGGTTCCTGGTGCCGAAGAAGTGGCAATAGAATTTCATTCCCTTTCCAAAACCTTTAATATGACCGGCTGGAGAATTGGCTTTGCGGTAGGAGCTAAACCGGCAGTGGATATTCTTGCCAAGGTAAAAAGCAATATAGACTCCGGGGTATTTCAGGCGATTCAATGGGCAGGGGTGGAGGCGCTGGAGAGAGGCGAGCCAGCGATAGAGGAGATTCGGGCGCTATATCAGCGTCGGCGGAATATTTTAGCAGAGGGTCTGGAGCAGGCAGGATTTAAATTTCAAAAGCCCAAAGCCACTTTTTATTTCTGGGTGAAGACTCCAAAGGGAATCAGCTCTGAGGAGATGGTTGCGATTTTACTGGAGCAGGCAGGGATTATTGCTTCTCCCGGCTCCGGCTATGGTCCGGAGGGAGAAGGTTATATCCGTCTGGCAATTGTCAGCGATGAATCAAGGCTTGGAGAGGCAAAAAAACGACTCGCAGGATTAAAGCTATGAAGTATTATCTGGGTTTAGGCTCTAATTTAGGCAATCGTCAATTTTATCTGCGTCAAGCCCTGAAGATGATGGAGCAAAGGGGTTTGGGGAAAATTATGGCAAAATCCAGCCTCTATTTAACCGAGCCCGTAGGTAAAAAGGACCAGAACTGGTTTTTAAACGCGGTGGTGGTTCTGGAAAGCGAGCTGGCTCCCGAGGAGCTAATGCAGGCTCTTTTGGAAATAGAAGAGAATCTGGGCAGAAAAAGAAAAAAAGGAGAAAAAAACCTCCCAAGAACCATAGACCTAGACATTTTACTGGCAGATGATATAATTTTTGAGGGAGAAGGGGTGGTAATTCCTCATCCGAGGGTGGGGGAGAGAAGGTTTGTTTTGGAGCCATTATGCGAGATTGCTCAACATTTGATTGAACCCCACTCCAGGAAAAAAGTGAGTGAACTTTTAAAAGATTTAAAAAACGATAAAAAGGTAATTCGTTTGGATGAAAAACTCTGAGAGGAGACCGGTGGGAAGATTATTTCTTATTGCTTTATTACTACTAATCATTTATTTCACCATTAAAAGTTTTTTCCAGCCAATTAAAAAGCCGAAAAAATCTCCTCAATATAAAAAATCGGAGCACGAGCCAGAAACCGAAATGGTGCAAGACCCGGTGTGCGGGGTTTATGTGCCTCTGGAAAGTGCTTTCACTCTTTCCTATCAGGGAAAGGTTTATTATTTTTGTTCTTCAGCTTGTCGGGAGAAATTTCAGGAAAAGCTAAAATCAGGAGAAGAAAAATGAGTAATCTCCCTCCAGGACTTTATGCCATTATCCTGACTCCCTTCAAGGAAGATGGAGAGCTTGACCTTGCCGGGCTGGAAGCAGAGCTGGAATACGCCATTGAGAAAAAAATTCACGGAGCAGTGGTCTTGGGCTCCAACGGTGAGGCTCCTTATCTCACCTGCGAGGAAAAAAAGCAGGTAATAAAGCGGACTTCGGAAGTAGCTAGAGGTAAAATGGCTCTGGTTGCCGGTGCCATTGCAATGGGCACCAGAGAGGCACTGGAATATGCTCAGCTGGCAAAAGAATGTGGATTTGATGCAGTGATGGTGGCGCTTCCTGTGTATTTTCATCTGGATTTTGAGGATGTTAAAAGACACTATCAATATCTGGCAGAAAATGCTGGAATTGAAATCACTTTATATTATGTGCCTGAGTGTTCTGGACTTGTGCTTCAGCCTGAGCAGATTGCAGAACTGGTTTCCATCCCGGGCATCAATTCTATGAAACTCACCTCTTTTAACCGGGAATTTATTAACCAAACCTTTGAACTCTGCTGGGAAAAAGACCACGACCTGTTCATCGGCACCAGCCTTTTAACTTATGAAGGAATGAAAATGGGAGCTCAGGGATGCTTTTGTCCGATTCCTCTAATTGCCCCGGAAGATATGCACCAACTTTTTAATTTAATCCAGGAAAAGAAATGGGAACAAGCTTTTGAGGTGCAGGAGAAAATAAGGCTTGGTGGAGTTAGCTTGTTCGCTGGACTGGAAAATGTTGATTATGAAATCATTAAAAACGGATTTATGGCAATTTACAATGCTCCATATTCCTCTCCTCTCAGTCATACCCGGGTGGCGCATCATATTTTAAAAGAAGCTTTGAGATTAAAAGGACTTCCCATCACCAATCAGGTTCGGCTCCCTTATCAAAGGGTGGATGAGAAAAAATCAGACTGGATTAAAAAACTCCTAGAGGATTTTGGCTGGCTTTAAATGATGAAAGACCGGGTGAGATTTTTTCAGCTTCCTCGGGAAAAGATTGTGGAATTTATCTTCCTTTTAGAAGGATATGAGGGTTTGGGAATTGTCCGCACCCTGGACCGGGAGCGAGGGATTATAGAAGTGCTTTTATCTGCTGAGCTGGAGCCAGAATTTAACCAGTGGCTGGAAAACCTCTCGGAAGAATTGAACATAAAGGAAATTCCCAAACCTGAGGAAGTTAAAAGCCTGCTGGACGATTATTTGCAGGAAAAAACCCGCTCCTAAAACGGTTCCTTCAGGAGGATAATCTGCTCCCGCTCCTTTCCCACACTTATTGCCATCAGGGGAACTTCCAGATAGTCCTGAATCATCTTTAAATAATCCTGAGCATTAGAAGGAAGGTCAGAAAATTTTTGCGCCAGAGAAATATCCTCCTCCCAGCCAGAAAACTCCTGATATACCGGCACCAGCTCCTCCACTATCTCCACCCGGGCAGGAAAATCCTTTAAAAGCTCTCCTTTGTATCTATATCCTACACAAACTTTTAAAGGATTAATCCCTCTCAGCACATCCAGTTTGGTGATTACCAGGTCAGTAAGACCATTGAGCCGAACCGCATATTTGAGCTGGACCAGATCCAGCCATCCACACCGACGGGGTCTGCCGGTGGTAGCACCATATTCCCCTCCCTGCTGGCGGAGTTTATCTCCCAGCTCATCTTTCAGCTCAGTGGGAAAAGGACCTCCGCCCACCCGGGTGGTATATGCCTTGCTTATTCCCACTATCCGGTCAATCAGCCTGGGACCAATTCCTGCTCCCACGCAGACCGCTCCCGCCACTGTATTAGAACTGGTCACATAAGGGTAAGTGCCATGGTCTAGGTCAAGCATAGTGCCCTGAGCTCCTTCAAACAAAACCTTTTTGCCTTCTTTGATCAATTGGTTTAAAAGCAGGGAGGTGTTTTCACAGTATTGAGAAAGATGCTCAGAATAACCGAGAAATTCCTCAATTACCGGCTCAGGTTCAATTGCATCCAGCTCCAGCACCCGGGTCAGGTAAAGATTTTTTTCCTCCAGAACTTTTCTTAACTTCTCCTTAAGGGTATTCGGCTCGGTCAGGTCTGAAAACCTGATTCCCACCCGGGCGGACTTATCTGAATAACAGGGACCAATTCCTCTTCCTGTGGTGCCGATTTTTCCTTTCCCTTTTTTCTTTTCACTGCCTAGGTCTATTGCCCGATGATAAGGAAGAATCAAATGAGCCCGGTCGCTGATTCGCAAAAGACGGTCATCTGGAAAATATCCTTTGCTTCTTAATAAATCTATCTCTTCACATAAAACCTTGGGGTCTATTACCACTCCGTTGGCGATAATGCAGAGCTTTTCGGGCTGGAGAATTCCAGAAGGAATTAAATGAAGAATAATCTGCTCTCCTTCCACCACCAGGGTATGCCCGGCATTGTTCCCTCCCTGAAACCGAACCACCACATCTGCCTTTCGGGCAAAATTATCCACCACCTTGCCTTTCCCCTCATCTCCCCACTGACAGCCAATTAAAGCCAGAGTCGACATTTTGCTCTTCTCCTAACTCAGATATACCTGATGGGCAGAAATGATGTTCGGCAACTTGCGAATTTCTTCTAGAGCCTCCTCCGGAACCGGACTGTCAATATTCACCATACAAATTGCCTCTCCCTCTTTCCTGCCCAATTGAAAACGAGCAATATTTATCTGATACCGGGCTAAAAGTGAACCTATATTGCCAATCACCCCCGGCTTATCATAGTTGCGAATCACTAAAACATATCCCTCCGGATAAGCATCCAGACTGATTCCACCTATCTGAACGATCCGGGGATGAACTTTTCCGAACAAAGTCCCGGCAATTTCAGAAAGCTCAGGCTTTTGGTCCTGAATCCGAAGCCAGATTAAACTGGTAAAATCCCCGGACTCAGTGCTCTGGGTCTCCCGAACCATAATTCCCCGTGCCTTGGCGATGACCGGGGCACTGACATAATTCACCGGCTCATCCATAAAGCTTTCCAGAAGCCCTTTTAGCAGAGAATGGGTAACCGGACGGGTATCCACCTCTGCTACCTCTCCCTGATATTCTATCTCCACCCCCTGAAGTGAGCTGAGAAGCTGACCCGCTAGTCTGCCCATCCTCTCCGCCAGATTAAGATATGGCTTTAACTGAATCAATAGCTCCTTACTGACGGAAGGGAAATTAACCGCATTGGTGATAACCCCGTTCAATAAATAATCCACCATCTGCCGGGCAATGGTGACCGAGACATTCACCAGTGCCTCGCCAGTGCTGGCTCCGAGGTGAGGAGTAAAAATGGCTTCCTTCAGTTCAAATAATTCACTTTCAAAATCCGGGGGCTCGGTCTCAAAAACATCTAAAGCCACTCCAGCGACCTTTCCGGATTTAATTGCTTCAAGCAAATCTTTTTCGTTAACAATCCCGCCCCGGGCACAGTTGATAATCCTCACCCCGTCTTTCATCTTGCTTAAAGTTTCTTTCCGGATCAGATTTTTGGTCTCCTCGGTCTTGGGAATGTGAAGAGAAATAAAATCCGAGCGTGAAAGAAGTTCATCTAAGTTAACCAGCTCTACTCCTAATTTTCGGGCTACCTCTTCACTGACAAACGGGTCATAAGCAATAACCTTCATCTTTAGTCCCAGCGCCCGGTCCGCTACCACTCGCCCGATGTTGCCCAAGCCAATGAGACCAAGAATTTTCCCCTGAATCTCCACTCCAGTAAATTTCCCCTTCTCCCATTTTTTCTGTTTCATAGAGTAATAAGCCTGGGGAATCTTTCGGGCTAAGGCAAGCATTAAGCTGATAGTATGCTCCCCGGTGGTCACCGCATTACCGCCCGGGGTGTTCATCACCACAATCCCCTTCTGGGTAGCATAATCCACATCTATGTTATCTACTCCAATTCCTGCTCTTCCAATCACCCTTAATTTTTTGCCTGCGTCTATAATTTCCCTGGTCACCTTGGTTGCACTTCTTACCGCTAGCCCATCATAATCTTTTATAATTTCTTTTAACTCATCCGGTTTGGTTCCCGGACGGTAATCCACGGTAAGCCCGGGCGCCTGTTTGAATACCTCAACTCCTTCCGGAGCAAATTTATCTGTAATTAATATCTTCATTTCCCGCTCCTTCCTATGCCTTAATCTGACAGTAGCTCCATTGCCTTTTTAACTCCCCTGCCCAGCTCCAACTGATAACCCAACTCCGATAGCGCCTCTTCCAGAGCAGAGATACAACCGATCAGCTCATACCTGCTGATATAACCCATATGGGCAATCCGGAAGATCTTTCCCTTTGCCTTGCCCTGCCCTCCGGCAATGGTAAAACCATATTTCTCCCGCATCAGTTTAACCAGCTTTTCGCCATCAATTCCCTCGGGCACCTTCACTGCGGTGCAGGCTTCACTGGGAGAAAGCGGAGCAAAAAGCTCCAGCCCGAGCGACTTCATTGCCTCTCTGGTTGCCTGAGCCATTTTTGCGGTCTCCTGAAAAATCTGCTCCAAACCGGTCTCTTTAATTATCTTTAAAGCTTCTGCCAGCCCCACCACCAGACTGATTGCCGGAGTATAAGAAGTCTGATTGTTCTCCAGATTTTTCCGCTCCTTTTTAAAGTCAAAATAATATTTGGGTAAATCTGAACGCTCGCAAGCTTGCCAGGCTTTTTCGCTCAGGCAGGCAAAACTCAATCCCGGCGGAAGCATCAAAGCCTTCTGGGAACCGGTAACCAGAATATCCAATTTCCATTCATCAAAGGGAATTGGGAAAACCCCCACCGCGGTAATTCCATCCACAATCAAAAGTGTCTCGGAATCTGCGGTTAGCTCTGCGATTTCCTTTACCGGATATTTAACCCCGGTTGAAGTCTCACTTGCCTGAATCAAAACCGCCCGGTAATTACTTTTTTCCAGGCGGGCTTTTACCTCCTCTACTGCAACCGCTTTTCCCCATTCCACATCAATGTTATCAACCTCCAGTCCGTAAGCAGAGCAAATCTCTGCCCATCTCTCCCCGAATTTTCCGCCCCTAACCACCAGCACCCTCTCGCCCCGGCATAAGGTATTGGCAACCGCTCCTTCCATTGCCCCGGTTCCGCTGGAGGCAAAAAGTAAAACTTCGCTTCTGGTCTGAAAAAGATATTTAAGCCCTTCCCGAACCTCGGAAAGGATTTCCCGAAACTCCGGATGGCGATGATGAATAATCGGCTCGCTCATCTTCAAAAGCACTCTTTCCGGCACCGGAGTTGGTCCCGGAGTAAGCAAATACTTCTTTTTCATTTCCTTCCCCCTCTGGATTTTTCTGTTGCCTGCTCAATCATTGAGAGAATCCGAAGCCGAAGAGAATTCAAATTGATAAACCCGCCAGCATCTTTCTGGTCATAACCACCTGCCCGGTCAAAGCTGGCTAAGTCTTTTAAATATAAACTATTAGGACTTCTTCTCCCTAAAATCATTGCACTACCCTTATAAAGCTTAACCCGTGCTTCGCCATTTACCCGTTTTCCCATCTGGTCAATCATTGCCTGAAGTGCCCTTCGCTCCGGAGAAAACCAGAAGCCAAAATAAACCAATCGGGCATAATAAGGCATTAAACTATCTTTCAGATAAATCTCTTCCCGGTCTAAAGTGATGCTCTCCACGGCCCGATGAGCCAGATGAAGAACCGCCACTCCGGGCGATTCATACACCCCCCGGGATTTCAGCCCGACAAACCTGCTCTCCACCATATCCACCCTGCCTATCCCGTGCCTGCCCGCAATCTGGTTTAGCCGGGCGACCAGCTTCTCCGGAGCATAAACCCTGCGGTTAATGGATACCGGATTGCCCTGCTTAAAGCCAATCTGGATAATCTCCGGCTTATCCGGGGCTTGCTCCGGATTAACTGTCATCTCAAACATATCTTCCCGGGGAGGCTCCCAGGGGTCTTCCAAAACCCCCCCCTCATAACTGATATGAAGCAAATTTGCATCCGTAGAATAGGGCTTCTCCATAGTCACCGGAACCGGTATTTTATGCCTCCTTGCATAGGCAATTAAATCTCCTCTCCCTTGAAACTCCCATTCCCGCCAGGGAGCTATTACCTTAATCCCCGGAGCCAGGGCGGAAATACTTACCTCAAACCGAACCTGGTCATTGCCCTTGCCTGTGGCTCCGTGAGCAATATACTTTGCCCGCTCCTTTTTGGCTACTTCCACCAGCTTCTGAGCAATCAAGGGACGGGCAATGCTCGTGCCCATCAGATACTGGTCTTCATACCTTGCCCCGGCTCTGAGCACCGGAAAGAAGAAATCCCTTACCAGCTCCCGCTGGGCATCAACAAAATAAATCCTGCTCGCCCCGGTTTTAAGAGCTTTCTTTTTAAGCTGGGCTTTGTTTTCCTTCTGCCCGAGGTCAACATAAACCGCAATCACCTCTGCCTGATAGGTTTCTTTGAGCCATTTAAGTATTACCGAGGTATCCAGTCCACCGGAATAAGCCAGCACTATCTTCATCCTCTCCTCCATACGCCAGAAAAGTTTAACTTTTAACCCTGGAAAAGTCAATTTAATTAAAACCACATAAAGGCTCTATTCTGTGTCTTGACAGTAAAAAAAATATCTGTTATTTTAGCTAAACCTAAAAG
>CAZKMM010000022.1:0-3378 GCA_964553915.1 uncultured bacterium | reverse complement strand
TTCCGCAACAAATTTGCCCTCAAGGGCTTGGAGGGTCAGCTCAAAGCCCGTCAGAGCGGATTTATGAGCAAGGAAGATGCCCAGCGGGTCAAAGTGGGAAATTTTGAGGACAATTTGGAATGGCTCAAAGAGTGCGACTGGATTATTGAAGTGGTGGTGGAAAACCTCAAAATCAAGCAGGACCTTTTTAAGAAGGTAAAGAAATACTGGAACAAACAGGCAATCATCTCCACCAACACCAGCGGAATCAGGATTCGGGAGATTGCAGAAGTAATGCCTCCAGAAATGCAGACACACTTTCTGGGCACCCACTTTTTTAATCCGGTTAGATTTATGCACCTGTTAGAAATCATTCCTCATCCCAAAACCAAAAAAGAAATTGTTGAGTTTATGTGCTGGTTCTGTGAGCGGGAACTGGGAAAAGGAGTAGTGATTGCCAAAGATACTCCCAACTTCATCGCCAACCGGATTGGAGTGGGTGGAATGATTTATGCGGTTCGGGCAATGCTGGAGCTGGGCTTAAAAATTGAGGAAGTAGATATGGTGATGGGTCCGCCGATGGGGCGCCCCAAAAGTGCTCTTTTCCGCACCGCGGATATGGTGGGACTGGATACTCTGGTTCATATTGCCCACAATACCGCTCCTCTGGTCAAGTCCAAGGAAGCTGAAGAGTTCTTCACCCTGCCCGAGTTCATAGAAAAAATGGTAGAAAAAGGACTCTTAGGCAACAAGGCAGGAAAGGGATTTTATCAGAGGATAGAGAAGAAGAAGTTTTTGGTCATTGACCCCGAAAGCTTAGAATACCGGGAGCAGGCTCCAGAAAAATCCGACGCTCTGGCTATGGTCCAATTTGAGTCCGACCCTGCCAAGCGTCTCAAAGCGGTGGTAAATCTTCCAGATAAATACGGGCAGTTTGCCTGGAAGGTTTTTACTGGACTCAGCATTTATTCTGCAGAAAAGGTGGGGGAAATCGCCAAAACCATCGTGGATATAGATAACGCAATGAAATGGGGATTTAACTTTGACCTGGGTCCCTTTGAAAGCTGGGATGCGGTGGGTTTAAAAGAATCTGTTGCCCGGATGAAAAAAGAGGGCTACAAGGTGCCCAAGAAAATTGAAGAGATGCTTAAAAACAAAAAATACTCTTTTTACAAAAAGAAAGCCGGAAAAACCTATTACTATGATTTCAAGAAAAAAGATTATGTCCCGATTCCAGAAAATCCCAACATCATTGTCCTTAAAGACCTGAAAGAAGCGAAAAAACTAGTTGATACCTGCCCGACCGCCAGCATCATTGACCTGGGCGATGGAGTTTATTGTGTGGAATTTCATTCAGTAATGAACGCTTTAGATGAAGATATGATGAAAATGATGAACAAAGCGGTTGACCTGGCAGAGGAAAACGGAGTGGGGGTGGTGATCGGCAATCAAACCAATGCAATTCCCGGGGCTTTCAGTGCTGGCGCCAATATCAATGTTGTGCTTCAGGGAGCACGGGAGGGAAGGTTTGATGAAATTGAGCGGGCGGTGAAATATTTTCAGGAGACCAATCTCCGACTCTATTATTCCAAAGTGCCGGTGGTCTCTGCTCCCTATGGAATGACCCTGGGCGGAGGAGCAGAAGTGGCAATGAGCTGTAATAAAATGGTGGCAGCAGCGGATTTATTTATGGGGCTGGTGGAAGTAGGGGTTGGCTTGATTCCTGGAGGCGGAGGCACCATGCTCTTGCTTCGGCATTACCAAAACTTCATTCCCAAACGGGCAAGGCTTTATGACCTTCAACCACTTGTCCAGACTGTGTTTGAAACCATAGCTAATGCCCGCACTTCCAACAGCGCCAAAGAAGCCCGGGATATGGGCTTTCTTCGTCCCTGGGATAAAATCATTTTCAACCGGGACCATTTAATTGCTGAGGCGAAAAGAGAGGTCCTGGCTATGTGGCAGGCAGGCTATAAGCCTCCGGAAAAACGCAAAATTCAGGTAATGGGAGATAATCTCAGGGGAATGATAAATGTCTTTGTTTACAATATGAGGCAGGGGAATTACATTACTGATTATGAATGCCACATCGCCAAACGGCTTGCCTGGGTGCTGGGCGGGGGCGATGCTCCGGAAAATGCCTTTTTGGATGAGGAAGAAATCCTTGCTTTAGAAAGACAGGTATTTGTGGAGCTGTGCGGTGAGAAAAAGACCCAGGAACGGCTGGAGCATATGCTCCTGACCGGCAGACCCTTGCGTAATTAAAGCAGTAAAAAGGAGGATAAAAATGAGAGAAGCTTTGATTGTTTGTGCGGTAAGAAGTGGGGGAGGAAGAGCTCGCCGGGGCGGGCTAAAAGATACCAGACCGGATGAGCTTGCCAGTCAGGTGATTAAATCCGCAATGGACAAGGTGCCCCAGCTCACTCCTGAGATGATTGATGACATCATCTTAGGCTGTTCCTTTCCCGAAGCAGAGCAGGGATTAAATATCGCCCGATTGGTCGGTTTAAAATGTGGTTTTCCAGTTAAGGTGCCGGGACAGACCGTTAACCGCTTCTGCTCCTCTGGACTGCAGGCAATTGCTCTGGCGGCTCAGAACATTATGGTGGGATGGTCTGACATAATCATTGCCGGCGGAATTGAGAGTATGACCCGGGTGCCAATGGGCGGATTTATTCAGCGTCCCCACCCGGAATGGACTGATGGCTATCCTCAGGCTTATGTGGCAATGGGGATTACCGCGGAGATTGTGGCAGCAAAATACGGCATCAGCAGGGAGGAGCAGGATGAGCTTGCCTACCGCTCTCATATGCGGGCAACCGAAGCTCAGAAAAATGGATACTTTACAGAAATTGTGCCGGTGCAGGCAACCAGATATGTGAAGAAAGACGGAAAATATGTCAAAGAGACCTTTACCTTTGACCGGGATGACGGGGTTCGTCCGAATACCAATCTGGAGGTTTTGAGCAAGCTTCGTCCGGTCTTTAAAGCAGACGGCACGGTCACTGCTGGAAACAGCTCCCAGATGACTGATGGCGCAGCCGTCTCCATTTTAATGAGCCGGGAGAAGTGCGAGGAGCTGGGAGTAAAGCCGATTGCCAAATTTCATCATTTTCAGGTGGTAGGGGTTCCGCCTGAGGAGATGGGAATTGGACCAAGATGGGCAATTCCCAAGCTCCTGGATAAGGTGGGGAGAAAAATTGAAGATATAGAGCTTTTTGAGGTCAATGAGGCTTTTGCCAGCCAGGCGTGTTATTGCATAAAAGAATTAGGCATCCCTGATGATAAATTTAATGTCTGCGGTGGCGCTATTGCTCTGGGGCATCCACTCGGATGCACTGGTGCCAAGCTCACCGCCACCCTGATTGCCCAGATGCAAAGACTGGGCAAAAAATGGGG
>CAZKMM010000021.1:0-25460 GCA_964553915.1 uncultured bacterium | reverse complement strand
ACTTCAAGGTTTATCTGCTTCTGAAAAAAAATTAATTCGCAGATTTCATTGGAGTTGGAGCGGAGATGACGATGAGGAAACTGACATAGGAAGCATTATAAAAAATGAGAAGGCAATGGTCTTAATGGAAATAAAAAATAGAGTAGATTCTGGTGGAACTGCGGCACGAAGAGAAATATGGACATCACAGAAATTTGGAATAATATTAGAGCATCTTATAGAGGACAAAAAGGTTTACCAAAAACACGAGAATGGAGAAATTGAAGATTTTACCTTTGCAGAAATGCTTCTACACTTTGATATTAAGTATCTGGAAATGTATATAGGCATTCTATTTGATATAACAGATGCTCCGGCAAGTATTAGTGCAGATAAAAGAAGTGGTTTTTATTCCTCAAATAAAGAAGGTTTCAATTATTTTTCAGATAAAATAAGAAAATCAGGAAGAATTGATATTATAGATATAGATGATGAGAATTTACAAATTAAAATTAGACATAAACCTTCCGGTATAATAATAAAATGTGGTGCTTTATATGGAGATGAAGTTACAGAAAAACTTTTTAGACAGAAAATTCCTGTTTCTGATTTGTTATTGCTAAGATATGATGATATATGGCTTTCTCAATTGATAGCTATAAATGAGAGAACACACTTATTGAGATTTGGTAAAAATTATACAATTATATTTGAAGAGATTCTCAAAAAGGACTTGGATGTGAGAAATTTATATGATGAGTTTATAAATTCAGAGGGTTCGGAAGAAGCTTTGAACAGATTGGTAAATTATCTATTCGAAAGATTCTCTGAAAGCTTCTCTTCTGAATTTTGTCCACCATCAACGGAAAAAGATGAGTATTTGGCAGATGTAATTCAATTCTTGGGAGCTGTGGAAGCATAATTATTATATCTGCTCTTTATCCTAACAACAGATATGTGATTTATTTACGCTTACCCTAATTTGTCCTTTCAGGCAATTCTAACTTAACATAATATAAAAATTCCTCATAATCAAAAGCAGATTTATTATAAATTAAAAATCCGGGGTTCTTGGGATTGTAAAAAATCATCTTTTATTTTTTCCCGAACTTTATCCGCTCGGGTTTAGATTTGCTCCAGGGTTCCCAGGTGGGGAGTCCTGAAGCGTTCGGGTTGCCGGTTCGGGCGAAGTTTCCCCAGTAGCTCATCATCATCTGGCTGAGTTTAATTCTTTCTGGCTGGTTATCTTTACTCCAGGCAAATCTCAGGGCGCCCATTTCATCTCTCTGGAAATTAGCAAAGACAAATGGTATTTCCACCGCGTGTCCGGCTCCGATTAAAAAGTCAAACGGCTTGGGCTCGTTCTTCCAGCAGAAGCGATAAACATAAATCTGGTCTTGATGTTTGCTCATTGCCTTTGCTGGCAGGTCAACTCCGACTTTTTCAAATCTCACCCCGCCCAGTCTTCCGGCGAGAGCATATCCAATCCAGTAGAAAGGATTGTAATAATTCCAGGGTGAGACCTGGTCTTTGATTTTTACCTGAGGATTATCCGGATTAACTGATTTAATCAACTGGCAGAGTCCGTTTTCGTCCAGTTTGGAAAAGACTAAAGGGAGGAATAATTTCAGCTCTTCTTTATTGGCTCCGACCAGGAAAGGCACTTTATTGTATTCGCCTTTTTTCAGGCTTTTGAGCGGAGGCTGGGTAATTACCGTGCCATCAATAAAACTGGTAGGAACTTTGATGCTTCCGAAATAACTGGGCTTGTAGCAGGAAAAGAGCTCTTCAATTGACTTGGAGCGAAGGTAAGAGCTCAGCCACCCATTTCCTTTTTGAGCGAGGAAATCTTCCAGCTCGGATTCTTTGTGGAGCAAGCCATCTTTTTGCAGGAGGGTGGCGATGATTTTCTTGCTATGTTTTTCTGCTTTTTCCAGGGGCACTGCTCTGGGAGTTCCGCTCTCTGCCACTGCCTTCTGGAATAAACCCTTTGCCAGCGGTGAGACGAGCAGGGAATAAACATTGACTCCTCCGGCACTCTCTCCGGCAATGGTGATGTTATTCGGGTCTCCGCCGAACCGAGCGATATTTTCCTTTACCCATTTCAGGGCTTGGATGATGTCCAGGATTCCGTAATTGCCGGAATCATCTAAGGGGTGGCCGGTTTTCAGAGCAGGATGATAAAACCAGCCCAGAGGTCCCAGCCGGTAATTGATGCTGACAAATACCATTTTCTCCTGGTAAGCAAAATTTGCTCCATAATAAAGGCTCATATTGGATTGCCCGACAAAATTACCACCACCATGAATCCAGAAATATACCGGGAGATTTTTTTCTTTGCTGGCAGGTCGCCAGATGTTCAGATAAAGACAATTTTCCCTGCCAATCAGCTTGCCGATTTTTTCGCATTCCATTGTTGCCATCAATCCTCCGTATTGGGGGCAGGGAGGAGGAAAGCTCTGTGCGGATTTAATTCCTTTCCAGGATTTGGGTGGGCGAGGAGCTTTCCAGCGAAGCTCGCCCGAGGGCGGTTGAGCATAGGGCACTCCCAGCCAGGCATAAGTGGTGATGGTCTCTCCCCAGAGTTCGCTTTTAAAAATTGTGCCTTTGATTTTTCCGTATCTGGTTTGCACCACCAGGGGATTTTTTGCCAGAGCCAGTGCCGGGAGGAACAGAGCGAGAATTACCAGCCAGGATTTTTTCAGTTTCATTGTTTCACCTCCGTATCGGGATTTTTACCCGGGACAGGTAAGATAAGCCTTGTCATCATAGAAACCGGGAATTTTCCAATTACTTGCTGGAGCATTTCTGAGAAATTTATACCAGGCAAGGCAAAAAGGGTCAAAACCAGACCAGGGTTTTTTCCCATTCTTTACTTCTCGGTTATGGTTTGAGTAATCGGGCTCTTCACCTGCACCTTGAGGGGATGGTCCAGGATATTGAGAAGGGGCTTTTCATCTCCGGGCTTAAACACCGGCAGGAAATAATAAATCTGATAGTAGGTAGCTTCCAGGGCCAGCACTTTTTCAAAATTATCAAACTGGTATCCGACTGCGATTTCTCCCGGGTCATCTTCGGGCCGGGCAGAAGTTTCTAAGTCCTCCTTCAGGTAAAATCTTCTTTTTACCATTTCCCATTCTTTGGGGAAGATAAGCCGGTTAATGGTGGCACCGTATTCTTTATAGCCAGCAATCCACCTGCATTCGCTTTGGGTATTTATTTTTTCTTCCTCCGGGCTGGTTTTTCCGTCCAGGATAATTTTAGGAGGAGCAGGATTGCTTTCTGAGTAAACATAAGCCGGGATGACATTCTGGTTGTAATCCATATACCCTCTCACCTCAAAGCTTTCTATAAAAGAAGAGAGACTAAAAGGAATCTTGATATACATCGGCCAGACCAGGCAGTTGGGATAATAAGTAATCAGGCTGTATCCCTCGCCCCGGAATTTAAGAAACCCGAGCTTGAGGTAGCCATCTGCCCGGTAGATGACCCGCACCGGTCCATCGTTCCAGGCTTTGAGCCGAACCCGGGTCAGGACATCAAATTTAAAGTCTATGTCAAAGAGGAGTTTAGTATGGATAATTCCCCGGATTTTCTGCCGGTCTAAGATATCCGGGGTGGTGGTGTGGTCTTTAAGAATTACCCGGAACTCATCCGGATAAACCGCATCAATCGGGCTTCCAACAATCAAGCCGTAGCCGAATCGGTCATAAGAATAAACCCACTTATGTTTCTTTTTTACTTCAAAGCGGAGGTAGTCAATATTTGAGCGGGGAGGATTTTGAGAGAAGAGCGCCAGATATGCCCAGGCTTTGCTCTGGTCGAGCGGGTCAGTGATTTCCAGCTCTACAATTTCTTGTGCGGTTTTAGGGAAGATTTCCCGGGGAGCACGGTCGCCCAGGTCTCCGGCTAAAAATACCAGCTCATCATTGGCATCAAAGCCCGGGTCCGAATCCGGCTGGGCGCCCTCGCCTTGTTGAAAGGCGTATTCTCCGTTTTCTCTTTTTTCATCAATCTGGAAGGGGATGGGAATTAGCCTGCCCTTCTGGTAAGCAAGAAGGGAAAGCTGGTTCAAGGGACTTCCCTGCAGGGTTTTGAATCTGCTTCCCTCCAGGACAATCGGGTCATAAATCCGGCTCAGGGTTTTTTTCTGCTCCGCTCCTATTTCCCCGGCGAGAACCAGGCATAAAACCAAAATCAACCGAGCTCTCATAATTGATTCTCTCCTGGTTGAGGTTGAAATGATTGTTTCAGCTTTTTAATTTTTATTAGACACCAGGAGAGTTTTCTTTGTCAAGAAAAAATTAAAAAAAGATTAAAAACTCAAAAGTAGCAGGAGAGGTGTCTGAATTTCTCTTTCAAAAATATTTTAATTTGCTCTTGAGAAAAAATGTTGATAAAAAACTTGTGATGAAGGAAAAAAAGAAAAAAATCCCTGCCCGGGCAGGAAAAAGCCTTTTTTTAAGAATTGGGCTGGCTCAAATCAATCCCACGGTCGGAGACCTGAAGGGAAATTTAAGAAAAATAATTCAGTGGGCAAAACGAGCCGAGCGAGCCGGAGTTGAGCTTCTGGTTTTCCCTGAGCTGGTGCTCACTGGCTATCCTCCAGAAGACCTTTTGCTCCAGCGCGGTTTTATTCAGGATAATCTCAAAGCTCTTAAAAAGCTGGTAAGGAGCAGTGCTCAGCTAAAGCCGGTTTTGCTGGTGGGTTTTGTTGACCAGGAGCGAGATAATTACAATGCCTGCGCAGTGATTCAAAAAGGCAGGCTCCGGGCGGTTTACCACAAGCGATATCTTCCCAATTATGGAGTGTTTGATGAGGATAGATATTTCAAGCCCGGAGACCGCCCCCTGATTTTAGAATGGGGAGAGGTGCGAGTGGGGGTGACCATCTGCGAGGACCTCTGGTATCCGGAGGGAGCAGAGATTGGGGAAGTGGAGCTGATTATCAATCTTTCCAGCTCTCCCTATCATTACCAGAAAGCAGAATTTCGCCAGAGGCTCTTTGCCACCCGGGCTTCAGACCAGCAGGCAATCTTGGCTTTCTGTAATCTGGTGGGCGGACAGGATGAGCTGGTTTTTGACGGCGGGAGTATGATTTTCAACCCGGAGGGTGAGGTGATTGCCCGGGCAAAAAGTTTTGAAGAAGACCTTTTGGTGGCAGATCTGGATTTAAGCCAGGTATTGCATTTCCGTCTTAAGGAGCCCCGGGTAAGAAAGCAGAAGGAATTAGAGCGAGCAGAACAGCTCGCTCAGCGGGTGATTCTTTCCCAGCCTCCTTTTGCCCGGAGAGTTCGCAGGAAGCTAATCCCGAACCGAATTGAGCCCGGACCAGAAGGGGTGGAAGAGGTTTTTCAGGCTCTGGTTCTGGGCACCAGAGATTATGTGAGAAAGAACGGGTTTAAAAAGGTGGTGCTGGGTCTCAGCGGTGGGATAGATTCTTCGCTGGTTGCCTGCATTGCGGTGGAGGCGCTGGGAAAGGATTCTGTGGTTGGGGTATCAATGCCCAGCCAGTATACTTCTTCAGGCACCCGCACTGATGCTCAGAAGCTGGCAGAGAATCTGGGGATAAAATTTTATCTTCTTCCCATCCAGAGAATTTTTCAGGCATATCTGGAGACACTGGCAGAGGTGTTTAAAGGAAAGCCCCCGGATGTCACTGAAGAGAATATTCAGGCGAGAATTCGGGGAAATCTCCTGATGGCACTGAGCAATAAGTTCGGCTGGCTGGTGCTTACCACTGGAAATAAAAGTGAGATAGCCACTGGCTACTGCACTTTGTATGGGGATATGGCTGGAGGGTTTGCGGTAATCAAGGATGTTCCCAAGACAATGGTTTACCAGCTGGCAAGATTTTATAATCAGCGGAAAAAAAGAGCGGTGATTCCCAAAACCGTGCTCACCCGTCCGCCCAGTGCGGAGCTGAGACCGGACCAGACTGACCAGGATACCTTACCGGCTTATGAGGAGCTGGACCCGATTCTTCAGGGATATGTGGTTGAGGACTTCAGTTATGAGGAATTGATTGCTCAGGGGCATAAGCCTGAGGTGGTAAGAAGGGTGATTCAAATGGTGGACCGAAACGAATATAAACGCCGGCAGGCTCCTCCGGGCATTAAGATTACTCCCCGTGCCTTTGGCAGGGACTGGAGGCTTCCGATTACCAATCACTACCAGCCGGGCAGATGGAGCGGGAAATAGAGCTTGATGGCATTAAACTGGTTCTCGGTAAGAATCAGGGCAAATATCCCTATTGCCATTCGCTTTTGATTGAAGATGAAATTTGTGCGGTAATTGACCCGGCATCGGACCCGGAGCTTTTAAAAAAATACCAGGGCAAAATCAAGGTTATTATTTTGTCTCATTATCATGAGGACCATTTCTGGTTCAGCTACTTTTTTCCGGAGGCAGAGCTATGGGCGCATCCCTTAGATGCTCCGGCGCTGGAGGATTTAGAAAGGTTTCTGGATGAGTACCGGATGGAAGGTGAATGGCGAGAGGGCTGGAGAAAGATTATACTTGGTCAATTTCATTTCCAGCCCCGCAGGGTTTCCCGCTTGCTTCAGGAAGGAGACCTGCTCAATCTGGGCAGAATTAAAATCCGGGTGCTTCATACCCCGGGGCATACTCCGGGTCATCTCTGTTTTTTGTTTGAGGAGCAGAGGCTGATTTATCTGGCAGACCTGGATTTAACCAGATTCGGTCCCTGGTATGGAGACCGGGGCTCGGATATAGACCAGCTGATTGAATCTATGAAAAGAATGGCAGAGTTTAAGGGATATAAATTTGTGGTCAGCCATGAGCATCCGGTTTATCAGGGTGATATTAGCTTGCCAGCGGAAAAATATCTGGCAGTGATTGACCAGCGGGAGGAAAAATTAAAGGAATTCTTAAACCAGCCCAGAACCATTGAAGATATTATTAACGCCCGCATCATCTATAAAAAACCCCGCCAGCCAAAAATCTTTTATGATTTTGGAGAATGGGCAATGATGACCAAACATCTGGAAAGATTGATGAAAAGAGGTGAGGTGATAAAAACGGGCGAGAAATATCTCTTAAAAAAGTGAGCTAGGAATGAGAGATTTAGTCAATGCCGGGGGAGGAAAGAAATGGAAGATTATATGGAGCTGAAGAAAGAGCTCTGGGAATATGCGAAAAAGATTTATCAGAGGGGCTGGGTGAGCGGTTCTGCCGGGAATTTAAGTCTTCGGGTGCCGGGAGAAGAACGGTTTATTGTTACTCCCACCAGCATTCCTTATGAGATTATAGAGCCGGAGCAGATGGTAGTGATAAATTCTAAAGGAGAGATGATTTTAGAGCAGGATTATGGACCCAGTATTGAAACCCTGATGCATCTGGCGATTTATAAAGCTCGTCCCGAGGTAGGAGCGATTATTCATACTCATTCTATTTTTTGTTCGGTGCTGGCGGTTTTAAAAAAGCCCCTGCCTCCGGTTATAGAGGAGCTGGCAATTTATACTGGCGGAGAGGTGGAGGTGGCAGAATATGCTCCGAGCGGAAGTGAGGAGCTGGCAGAAAATGTGGTTAAGGCTCTGGGAGAAAAATCTGCGGTAATTTTAGCTAACCACGGCAATCTCTGTGTGGGGAGGAATTTGCTCAAAGCATTTAATCTCTGTGCTCTGGTGGAGAGGTGCGCTCAGATATACCTGGAAGCCCTGAGCAGTGGAGAGAAGATTCATCCCCTGCCGGAATCTGCCCTCCAGAAGGCAATTTCGCTTTATAAAGAGAGCCGGGAGAAATGAATGCTTTTTTCCCGACCGGGCTGGCTGGTGGTTTCCGCTCTGTTTTTTCTGCTTCTGCCGGCTTTTTCTGATTCTACCCGGGATAAATTCAGAGAGGTAGTGGAGCGAACAGATTCTTTGCGGGATTGTCAGGTTAAATTCAGGGAATACGGCGAGCGAGGAGCTGGGCAGGAAAAGATTTATGCTTTAAGGCATATTTTTGCCCTTTATCTGAGGAATCCCCGGCTTTATTACCAGCGAATTTTATCCGCAGAGTATAACTATCCAGAGCAGGCAAAGCCGGGCTATCAGGAAATCTACCGGGGAGAAGAAGATATTATTGAATGTCTCCTTCCTGGCACCCTTCGGCTTTTAGGAGTGGTGCGGTTTTATCCGGAAGACCCCAAGTCTAGGGGGATGAGGAGCCAGGGCTTAAAATATCTGGCACCCTGGGACCAGCTCAACGAGCTTAAAGCCCGGGCTGAGCAGGGAGAGATTTATTTGAAAATTGAGGAGAGAGCTGGAAAGAAATTTTATCAATTTGAAATTCGCCAGCCTCCGTCTCAGGTTTATCTTCTTGGAGTTAATCGTGCCCGGCTCTGGGTGGAGCAGGAAACTCTTTTGCCCTTTCGGATAGAAAAATTTGCCCCGGGCAAAAAAGAGCCGGTCTGGTGGATAGAGTATGAAGAGTTTATTCCCGATGCCGGCATCAAGCCCGAGCAGATAAAATTTCAGGGAATCAGAAGCCCGTTTTCTGCTTTAAAATTTCCTGCTCCTGAGGAACTGGACCATCTGATTTATCCGCTGGAGAAAAAGGTTTTAAAAAAGTCTGCCCCTTTGCCCGAGCAGGTATTTTTTCAATTTCAGAAAGCTCTTGAGCGGGTTAATTCTTATCAGGCGGAGCTGGAGGTTCGGTTTGGTTATCAAAGGCTTCGGCTCTGGCAAAAAGACCGGTTCGCCTGCCATAAAAATCCCTACTGGTTTACCATCATTACCATTGCTCAAAAAACCAGCTATCCGCAGTTAAGTTATTCTGCGGGGAGCGTGGTCTGGCTTTCTCCGCAGGATAATTGTTTTCACATTATTGGCGGAGGAATTCAGAGAATAATCGGCGAGCAGGTATTTTCCCGGGCAGATTTTAAATTTTACAGCCCGCTCGGGAATAATCCCTATCAGCTGGATTTCTTTTCCCTGGAGAAAATCCTGGAAAGGGATTTTTTGCCCTCTCAAGCCAGATGGGTAGCATATCAGGGAGAAGAAGCTTTGGAGCTGGAGCTTAAAAGAACCGCTCCTGCTCCTGAGCCGAGCTTTGGCAGAGTTTGTCTGCTTTTAAATCCCACTGATTATCTGCCCCGGGCAGTTGAGCTTGGTGATTATGATGACCCGGAAGGGATAATGTCTATGGAGCTCAGTAATTTAAAACTCAATCCTCAAATCCAGCCCGGGCAGAGAGATTTTTAGTCCGGATATAATTCTCGGGCAATCTCTTTTAAGCCAACCCCGCAGAGCATCTTCTCATAAGCCTGGCTCGTGATTTCCTCTGGATAAGAGCAGATTTAAAAATTCCTCTTGGGCAGTGCCTGGTGAATTTTTCTTGCGATTACTCATTCAAATTTTCCGCCTCTGCCTTTTCCTTCTATGAATTTTTTTATTTCCTCTTTCATTTCCGGGCTGGCAAGGGATTTCAAGCCCAGCTCAAATTCATTTTTTAAGGCAGAATAAAAATCCAGGTCAAACTGCTGATAGGCACTCAGGCGGTCATTTCGGAGGCAGGTTTGAGGAAAGCGGGCGAGCTCCAGCGCCAGCTTCTCTGCCTCCTCTTTTGCTTTTCCTTCCTCCACCAGCCGATTTGCCAAGCCAATTTGAAAAGCCTCTTCCCCGGAAACTGCCCTGCCAGTAAGGATTAAATCCAGCGCCCGGCTTAAGCCAATCAGCCGGGGAAGACGCACGGTTCCGCCGTCAATCAAAGGCACGCCCCAGCGTCGGCAGAACACCCCGAGCACCGCGCTTCTCTCCACCACCCGCAAATCGCACCAGAGCGCCAGCTCCAGCCCTCCTGCTACCGCATATCCGCTGATTCCAGCAATTACCGGCTTGGAAAGAAGCATTCTTGTGGGTCCCATCGGACCATCTCCCTCCCAGACCACCTGATTGGCATCTTTTTCCTGAAAAATCGCTTTTAAATCCGCACCGGCACAAAAATTTCCTCCTGCCCCCCAGAGAACTGCCACCAGAGCCTGCTCATTTTTCTCAAATTCTTTGAAAGCTTCTGCCAGCTTTTTTGCGGTAGGACCATCCACTGCATTTCTCCGCTCCGGTCGGTTAATGATAATGCTCATTATTGGAGGATTAAGCTCTATCTCTATGCTCATTTTTCTTCCTCCTGAGAATTTTTCTCATCATATCTTGAGCCCGGGGGATTTCCAAATTTGAAAAAGCCTTTAAATACTTGCCAAAGTTTATTCAAATAATTATATTAAACCTAGACAAGGAGGGGGAAAGATGGCAGTTCCTGAGGAGGTAAGAAAAGAGGTAGAGCGTCTTCGGGAACTGGTCAATTATCACAATATCAAGTATTATCGGGATGATAATCCGGAAATCAGCGATGCGGAATATGATGAGCTTTTTAGAAGACTGGTTGAGCTGGAGAAAAAATATCCGGAATTAATAACCCCGGATTCTCCCACCCAGAGAGTTGGCGCCCCGCCTTTAGAAAAGTTTGAAAAAATCACCCACCTGACCCCGATGTTCAGCCTGGATAATGCGATGAATCCAGATGAGCTTCAGGAGTTTGACCGGAGAATTAAAAGAATGCTCGGAACCAGCCGGGATATAGAATATACCGCAGAGCCGAAAATTGATGGCTTGGCAATCAATCTGATTTATGAGCGGGGTAGGTTCATAAGCGGAGCCACCCGGGGCGATGGAATTACCGGAGAGGATGTTACTCAGAATTTAAAGACCATCAGGGAGCTTCCTTTAAGGATTATAGATAAAAATCCTCCAGAGCTGGTGGAGATTCGGGGTGAGGTTTATATGAAGCTCAAGGAGTTTCAGGAGCTGAACAAGGAGCGGGAGCGGAAAGGCGAGCCTTTGTTTGCCAATCCGAGGAATGCGGCGAGCGGTTCGGTTCGGCAGTTGGACTCCAATATCACTGCGAGCCGGAAGCTTCATCTTTTTGTATATCAATTGGGTGAGGTTCGGGGAAGGAGCTTTAAGACTCAGTGGGAGGTTTTGAATCAGCTTCGGGAGTGGGGATTTCCGGTTCAGGATAAGATCAGGCTTTGCAAAAGCATAGATGAGGTGGTGGATTTTTATCAGAAGCTGATTGAAGAGCGAGATAAAACCTTTGAATATGAAATTGACGGATTGGTGGTTAAGGTTAATTCTCTGGAGCTCTGGGCAAGACTGGGAGAGACCGCCCGGGCTCCTCGCTGGGCAATTGCGGTCAAATTTCCTCCCCGGCAAAAAACCACCAAGATAAAGGATATTATTGTCCAGGTGGGAAGAACCGGGGCTTTAACCCCGGTGGCGGTTCTGGAGCCGGTGGAGGTGGGAGGAGTTATTGTCAAGCGTGCCACCCTTCATAATCAGGATGAAATTGACCGAAAGGATATAAGAATTGGTGATACTGTGATTGTCCAGCGGGCCGGGGATGTAATTCCTGAAGTGGTCAAGCCGATTCTGGAGAAGCGCCCGAAAAATGCTCAAAAATTTACTATGCCGGAGAAATGTCCGGTATGTGGCTCTAAGGTGGTTCGTCCCGAGGGCGAGGCAATTCATCGCTGTATCAATATCAATTGCCCGGCTCAGATTAAGGAGCGAATCAAGCATTTTGCCAGCAGGAATGCGATGAATATTGAAGGGCTGGGGGATAAAATTGTAGAGCTTCTTTTTGAACGGGGGCTGGTAAAATCTATTGCTGACCTATATCGGCTGAAGAAATCTGACCTGGTCGGTCTGCCCGGATTTGCTGAGAAAAGTGCCCGGAATTTAATTGATGCTTTGGAGCAGAGCAAAAAAACCACTTTCAGTCGGTTCCTTTATGCGCTGGGAATTCGGCTGGTCGGTGAGCATACCGCCCAGCTTCTTGCGGAGCATTTTAAAAATCTCGGGGAGCTTGCCAGGGCAAGCCTGGAAGATTTGATGAATATTGAAGGGATTGGTCCCGAGGTGGCTCATTCTATTAAAGACTTTTTTGAGAACAAAGATAACCAGAAGCTGGTCAGGGAATTATTAGAGCTGGGAATTAGTTTTAAGGAGGAGAAAAAGCCGGCCCGGGAAACTCCTCTTTCCGGAAAGACCGTGGTTCTTACCGGAGCTCTTGATTCTATGCCCCGGGAACAGGCAAAGGTGCTGATTCAAAGAGCGGGAGCAAAGGTAGCTTCCAGTGTGAGCAAAAAGACCGACCTGGTTATTGTTGGCAAAGACCCGGGAAGTAAGTATGATAAAGCTAGGGCACTGGGGATTAAGATGATAAATGAGCAGGAATTTCTTTCTCTGCTTAAGCAATCTGGAGTTCTTTAAAGGAGGCGAGATTGGCTCGGGCAAGATTACATCTTCGGATTTATGGACGGGTGCAGGGGGTGTTCTTCCGCTATGAGACCCAATCAGTGGCAAAAAGACTCGGACTGGCAGGATGGGTTCGCAACCGGCTGGATGGCTCAGTAGAGGTGGTGGCAGAAGGGGAGAAGGAAAAATTAGAAGAGCTTTTAAAATGGTGTCATAAAGGACCGTCTCTGGCACGGGTGGATACCGTGCAGGTAAACTGGGAGGAGCCCAGCGGAGAATTCAAAGACTTCCGAATTGAAAGGACCGCTTAAACTCAGGAGGTAATTTTGAAGCCTGCAAAATACTGGGTAAAAAAAGAAGAGGGTGTGGTGCAGTGTTTGCTCTGTCCTCATCAGTGCACCATCAAGCCGGGCAAAGAAGGAATCTGCAAGAACAAAAAAAATCTTGAAGGCGAGCTTTATGCTCATCGCTATGGAGAGGTATCTGCAATTGCTTTAGACCCGATTGAAAAAAAGCCTTTATATCATTTTTATCCTGGCTCTCAGATTCTTTCTATTGGCACCGTGGGGTGTAATTTCCAGTGTAAGTTCTGCCAGAACTATCATCTGGTAGAGGCAACGGTTCCTACCGAGGAGGTGGAGATTGAGGAGTTGATTTCTTCGGCAAAAAGGCACAGGTCAGTGGGGATTGCTTATACTTACAATGAGCCTTTTATCAGTTTTGAGTTTGTTCTGGATTGTGCGGTGCGAGCCAGAGAAGCCGGGTTGAAGAATGTTCTGGTCACCAATGGTTATTATAATCCGGAGCCGTTTGAGGAGCTTCTTCCTTACATTGATGCAATGAACATAGATTTGAAATCTCTTCAGGATGATTTTTATCGCCGGCTCTGCGGGGGGAGATTGGAGCCGGTTTTAAAAACCATAGAGCGGGCGCATCAGGACTGTCTGGTGGAGCTGACCAATCTTTTGGTCACTGATGAGAATGATTCTGATGAAGATATTCAAAAGCTGGTGGACTGGATAGCGAGCTTGGACCCGGAAATCCCCCTCCATTTTTCCCGGTATCATCCAATGTATAAATTTACCAATCCCCCCACTCCCATAGAGAGATTGGAACGGGCTTATCAGATTGGCAGGGAAAAGCTCAAATGGGTGTATCTGGGAAATGTCTGGGGAGAGCAGGGTCAGGATTCGTTCTGTCCGAACTGCGGAGCCCTTTTAGTGAGAAGAAGGGGCTATGTGGTGCAGGTGGTGGATTTAGAGGGGAATCAGTGCGGGAAGTGTAAAACCAAACTGAATTTTGTTAACCAGAAATGAAGCTTCTGGAAAGATTGATTGAGCAGGTTCCTGAAGGGCTCAAAGTTGAGCAGGCGGTAATTGGAGTCTATTTAGCCGGGGTGGTGGCGAGCAATGGTCAGATGGGCTTGGCAACGGTTTATCCGCCTTCTCATCACCGGGGAAGCTTGGATGAGCTGATAGAACCGGAGCTTAAAGGAAAGGCTCTGAAAGACCTGGCTCAATATGCCTTATCTTCTCATCCTTTAAGCTCAGCTCTCGGGGTCTCTGCCCTTAATGCGGGAATTGGCATTCCCGAGCAGGGGCTGGTTGAAGGCAATGTCCGGGATTTAATCAAGGAGAAAGCCCGGGATTTAAATCTGGCAGTGGTGGGGCATTTTCCTTTTGTTAATGAGGTAGCCCCTCTTGCCCGGCAGTGCTGGGTGGTAGAGAAAGAGCCTCGGGAGGGAGACCTTCCGGAATCTGCCACCGAGCGAGTTTTAAAAGATGCTGAGGTGGTGGTAATAACTGCCAGTGCCCTGGTTAATCATAGCCTGGAAAAATTGCTGGAATGGGCAAAGGGTAGATATATTTTTCTGGTTGGACCTTCTGCTCCTTTTTCTCAGGTTCTGTTTGAAGAGGGAGTAAATGTTATTGCTGGAGCAGTGGTGGAGAATGTGGAAGATACCCTGAGCCGGATAATGCTGGCTTATCCTTTCTGGGCTCTTCCCGGAGTGAAAAAAGTTATCTGGAAAAGAATTTAAGTTTTTATCTTGACAACCTGTGAATAAGGTGCTATGTTTAAAACAGGTGACCAAGAGAGCGGGTAATGATAAGTTTGTTAACTTCCGGTTTCTATCCCTTCTTTTCCCTCTCTCCGGTTCGGTCTTTTTAGCCATCTAATTTTTTATTCCGGGCTACCGGTCTGAATACAGGCAAAGGGCACCTGATTTGTTTCAGGTGAAGAAGTATTTATTTGAAAAAAAATTGATTCAGGAGGAAATAATGACCACGAAACTTTATGTCGGAAATTTGCCTTACCGGATGAGTGAAGAGGAGTTGAGAGATTTATTCGGAGAGAAAGGCACGGTTCTTTCGGTTCGGATTATCACTGATTCTCGCACCGGTCGGAGCAAAGGATTTGGCTTTGTTGAGATGGAAAACGATGACCAGGCTCAGAAAGCGATTGATGAGCTGGACGGAAGCGAGGTTCAGGGGCGGACCGTAAAGGTAGCTCCTGCCCGTCCGCCTCGGGAAAGAAATCGCTTCCGCAGATAAAAAAACCGAATTAAAAGGAGGAAGGAAATGGGGATCAGCCAATTTTGTCGGGTAAAAATGCATTACACCCTTAAGCTGGATGATGGTGAAATTTTAGAAAGCACAGAAAATGAGGAGCCGTTGGAGTTCATTTACGGGGTAGGAGAGATTATTCCCGGCTTGGAGCGGGAGCTGGAAGGAATGAATCCTGGTGAGGAAAAACATATAACTGTTTCGCCCGAGGAGGCGTATGGTCCGAGAAATCCCAATGCGGTGATCACGGTTCCCCGGGAAGAGTTCCCGGTGGAAGGGGAGCTGGAGGAAGGAATGATTTTCCGGCTCCGCAGAGAAGATGGAATGGTAATGAGCGTGACCATTGCCGGGGTGAGTGAGAATGATGTGACTCTGGACCTGAACCATCCCCTGGCAGGAAAAACCCTTCATTTTGATGTAAAGATAGAGGAAGTGGAGGAACCAGAAGCCTGAATTAAGAACCAGGTTTCTTAATGGCAAAAAACGGGGAGGCAAAACCCTGCCTCTCCGTTTTTATTTTAAGAAGCGGGGAGGAGGCTCAAGTATAGCTCCAGTCCAATATTTTAGGATAAAACCGCAAAAGCTCTTTTTTCTCCCGGGTTTATTAACTAAAAATTTTGCCGGAAATTTTTTTTCTGCGGTTAGAAATTTTTGGTTAATAACCTCCCAATGCCCTGAGTTTTGCCGGGGTTTTTAAAATCCGTATTCGGATTTCGGGATGGTGAGCTCTGGGGACCAGATGCCCAGCAATTGAGTCTTGGCCTGTTTTTGAAGCGAAAGAAGATAGTTTTTATCTGCAATATTGGGCGGGATGATTAAAACTCTGGCATAGCCCATTTTCACCAGCTCTGCATTGAGATATTTATTCCGGGAATAAACCCGGGCAAGTAGCCTGCCATACCGGTCTCGCCGGGTCAGGTCATAGCTCAAAATTACCACTCCGCTTTTCAGCAATTCCTGGTTCTTGTGCCAGGCAAGATATCCATAGGGTTCAGGCGGTTTTCTCGGATGATGAATTTCCGGGGTATCAATGTAAAGGTATCTCACTCGCTCTCCATTAGTAAGCAGAATAGTATCTCCGTCATAAACTTTTTTTACCCGGGCAAGCTGATAGTTCAAAACCACTGAGCAGTGGCAAAATCCCAAAATTCCCAGAGCAAGCCAGATTTTTAAGCAGAACCGCTTCAGCTCTGCTTGCTGATGAGTGCCGAAGAAAAGCATTTTTATTCCTCAATAATTTTGCCTGAAGAAAATTTATTATATATTCACATTTTAATACAGAATATAACATATCAAATAAAAAATCAAGTCAAAAATTGTCTAAAGACAGAAAATTTAAAGCCCGAATTTGATTTTCTTAAATAAGGGTTCGGAAAGGGGCGGGAAAAATAAAGGGGAAAATTATTTAGAGGAAGAGGGAATTATTGAGGAACTCAGAAATTTTTTCCGCTTAAATTTTCCAGTATAGAATCAAAAGCACGCTTATTACCCAGAGCAGGATATTGAACAAAAGCGGTTTATCTTTAAGGAAAAGCTGGGTGGGGTCTCCCCCTTCTCCTTTCTGGTGAACCAGATATAAATAGCGGAAAATCCCATAGCAGACAAAAGGAATCGTCCAGGGAAGCCGAGTGGTGCCAAATTTTTCCACCACACTTGGCCACATTGTCCAGAGGGAATAAGCCATTACCGTGCTGGCAGTGGTCACCGCAATCATCTGGTCTATAAAGTAAGGGGTATATTCTGCCAGGCTCCTTCTATGATTGCTGGCATTGGCTCCCTGCAGGCTCAACTCGTGCCTTCGCTTGGCAAAGGAGAGAAATAAAGAACCCAGAATTGTGCAGAGGATAATCCAGGCGGAAATCTCAACCTTGATTGCCTCTCCCCCGGCTATCACCCGAAGAACAAATCCAAGCGAGACCAGAAAGACATCCAGAATCGCGATATGTTTAATCCAGATGGAATACAGGAAATTGCTCGCCAGATAAATTAAAAGAATAACCATTACCGCCAGGTTTACCCAATAGCCAATAGCTATTCCCAGAGCAAAACAAACCAAAGCCACCAGCCAGGCGGTGCCGGGGCTTATTTTCCCGGAGGCGATTGGGCGATTTTTTTTCTTCGGATGGAGCCGGTCTCTTTCCCGGTCAAAAATATCATTAACCACATAAACCGAACTGGCAACCAGACAAAAACTGATAAAGGTAAGCAATACCCGGATAAATTGCCCGGGATTAAAAAGATTCTCGCTGAAAGCTAAAGCGGAAAAAACCAGCAGATTCTTAACCCATTGTTTGGGACGCATCGTTAAAAAAAGCAGTCTAATTTTCTCCATCCTGCCTGCTCCTTTATTTCAAACCTGAATCATTTCCGGAGGTTTGACCATTTTAGCCGGATTCCCTGCAGAGACAGAATAAGCTGGAACTGATTCCACCACCACCGAACCAGCTCCCACCACCGCATTTTTTCCTATCTCCACCCCGTCAAGAATAATTGCTCCTGCACCTATCCAGGCGCCCTCTTCAATCACAATTCCCTTTGCCTGAATCCCCTGGTCTTTGATGGGAATCTGGGGGTTTTGATAGTTATGTTCCACCGGCATAATTTTTACCCCGGGAGCTATAATCACCTTTTTCCCGATTTTCACTTTACCCTGACCGGTGATGATGCTATTTACTCCAATCACTGCCTCCTCGCCAATTTCTATCCCGCTGGCTTCAAGCCCCCGGTAATTATAAACATTCAAATAAGCTCCGGGCATAATCCTGACTTTATCACCAATCTTCAATCCCCCGGGTCTTCCCTGAAGAAAAACTCCTTCTCCCAGATAAACTCCAGAGCCAATTTCAATCCACCTGCTTCCAAAAATTTTTACTCCCGGCTCGATCACCATCCAGCCCGAGCCAGGAATAATCAGCCGGAAAAATACCCAGCGAAGAAAAATTCCCACCAAGCCCGGTATCCAGCCAAGCAGATAATTAAAAATCCCTTCCAGACAATACCTGAACCAGCTCCCGCTTTTAAAATCAAGATACTGGCGAAGCTGGGCTATGGGGCTTTCTTTGCTCATCTGCTAAATATTATCATCTGGCTGGATTTCTTCCAAATTTTCCCGAGCGAGCTTCTTTCTGATTCTGCCGGGTCCGAGAATGATTCCCTCCAGCAGTCCTGCCCACAGTCCCAGAAGATAACTTAAATGATGAAAAAAATATACCAGTCCAGAAAAAAGAAACAGCCATTTTCTTCTTTTCAGCCGGAAAAGACCCCACAGGCTAAAAAAGAGCCAGTAAATAATAACCAGATAAAAGAAAATTTTTGGGGAAAAAGCCAGCAGAAAAATCAAAAGGACCGAACCTGCCAGCCCCAGCCAGAGGGAAAGATTCCAGAGATACATTTCTGGATATACCCAGAGCAATCTTCCGTTTTGCCAGCGGAAGCGAAAGTTTCTTACTAAATAACTCCAGCCAAATTTCCTCCTCTGATGCCAGACCCAGAGCTCAGGCACAAACCAGATTTCTTTTCCCAGCACCTTCTTCACCAGATAAACCAGCTCGCTATCTTCTCCGCCATAGCCGAGCTTTTCATTGAACCCTCCCAGCTTTTTTAAAACCTCCCGGAGAATAAAAAAGTTTGAAAGATGCACCTCGCCCGGACGGGCAGGATGAGGAGTTGCTCCGCTTTGATATGCCCGGCTTCCAGAACCAAATAAATGGTCAGAAAGGATTAAATCTACCAGCTCCTCTCTCCAGCTCTGCTCCGCCGGAGCAAGATTCACTCCACCAAACCCTGCCCAATCCGGATGGCTCTCCCAGATGGCTCGGGCTTTTTTTAACCAGCCCGCTTCTGCCCGGGCATCATCATCAATAAAAGCCAGATACCTTCCCCGGGCAATTTCCAAAGCCCGATTTCGGCGGAGCGCAGGATTGTTCTCCTCCACCACCAGCCAGCGAACTCGCTCCAGCTCCGGATTTTTTTCTGATTCGCTTCCCACCACCGCAATAATTTCATAATCTGAAAAGTCCTGGTTTAAAAGGCTGGGAAGACAGGGCTCCAGCTCTCCCCGTCCTAAAATAACAATCACACTGAAATCCACCTCTTGAGTCATTTTCCCAGCCCGAAAATTGCTCCTGCCATCTTTGCCTGATGAAGCAGTCCGGAAAAACTCCGGGTGCGAATCAGTCGCTGAAAAAGATAGCTTCCCCGAAGATAAAATTTCTGGTAAGCGGTATGAAGGGCTTTTACCAGTTCCTCTCTTTTTAAATTTTCCTCCCAGTTCGGGGGCTGGAAATCCGGAGTGGGATTTCGGGCAAATTCAGCCCAGAGGTCTTTTTCAATAATTCCTCGCTCCAGTGCCATCTGATAAACCGGAGTGGCAGGAAAAAGCATCAGGAGAGAAAAATGAACATAATCCGGCTTCAGCTCCCTGGCAAAAGAGATGGTTTTAGAAATGGTCTCCCTGCTCTCGCCGGGAAGACCGAGCATAAAATAAGCCAGAGTCTCTATCCCTGCCTGCCTTGCCCAGAGAAAAGCAGAGCGAGCCTGCTCCAAAGTTATGCCCTTGCGGATGATTTTTAAAAGCCCCTCATCTCCGCTTTCCACCCCAAAATGGATTCTCTCCAGCCCGGCTTTTTTTAAAAGTAAATAGTCCTCTTTTTTTAAGTCTCCGACCCGTGCCCGAATGTCCCAGGAGATTTTCAGCTTTCTTTCCAGAATTAGCTCTGCAATTTCCAAAACCCTTTCCCGAATCGTGGTGAAATTGTCATCATAAAACACCACCTCTTTGATGCCCATCTCTTGGCATTTTTCCATTTCCTCTACCACATTTTTCGCACTTCTTGCCCGAAATTTTTTCCCCAGATGCGGGCGGTCGCAAAAAATACATTGATAAGGACATCCCCGGCTGGAAATGGCAGTGGTAATCGGACGCCGGGGGCTTAAAACCGAATGATAAAGCTCAATCGGGAGCATCTGGCGGGCAGGAAATTCCAGGCAGTCCAGGTCTTCAATGCTTGACCGGTTATCTATCTGGTCTGGATTCTGGGCAGAGATAATTCCTGCCGGCTTTGGCTTACCAGCTTTTAGGTTATTTATAAACTGGCGGAAAACTTCTTCTCCCTCTCCCCGGACAACATAATCAAATACTCCCAGCTCAAGGGTCTCTTTCGGATAAATATGAGGATGAGGACCGCCGGCAATAATTTTTACCCTGGGAGCTCTTTCCTTGATTTTTTCTGCCAGCTCCAGAGCGTCCAGTAAATGAAAGCTGAGCACGGTTATTCCTACCAGTTCTATTTCCTTTTCTTCTACCAGCCGGGCAATTTCTTGGTTGGATAAATTTTGATTCGGGGCGTCAATCACAGATAATTCTATTCCCGGCTCCTTTTTCAGCTCGCCAGCTAAATAAAGAATTCCCAGGGGAGGAAAAGCTCCCCGGGAGGCTTCCACTCCTTCCGGGAGAATGCTGGGAAGGGCTTTATCCACCGGAGGATAAACTAAAAGGAGCCTCATTTTTTCAGCCTCAGAATCAAATCCGCCAGCAAGCCGAGAACAAAAACCTGAACCGCTCCAATCAAAAGCACCGCAGTGGTCACATCCATAAACTTACCAAGCACAAAAATGCTGAACAGAGCAACAAAAAGGGCAAGGAAAAATAAAAATATGCTTAAAGGAACAAAAAACTTGAGCGGATTAAAATAGATAATGGTTCGGAGCAGAAGCAGAGAGAGCGGGAAGATTTCCCGGAAAGAAAATTTAGATTTTCCTTTTCTGGGCTGGTAGGCTATTTCCAGATATTCAATATTCCAGCCCTGGCTTAAAAAAATCAGGCTTAAGGTTGAGGTAAAGGAAAAGCCATCTGGAAGCAGGGAGAGAAAGGGAAGGACCAGAGAGCGAGAGAAGATTCTCATCCCGGAATTTAAATCCCGAACCTGATAGCCAGCTAAATAGCGGAGCAATTTATTGATTAGCCACTTGAAGAGCCTCCTCACCACCGGCTCCACCTTCAGCCCGCTTTTTCTTGCCCCTACCACCATTTCCGCTTGCTCGCTTTTCTTGACCAGCTCTGGAATTGCCTCCAGCGGATAACTGCCATCTCCATCTAAAATCAAAATTTTTTCTCCCCCTGCCCGCTGAAGCCCGGATTTAATTGCCCTGCCATAGCCCTGATTTTCCGAATGGGTGATAAGCTGAATCTTGCCTGAGGCAGAATAAGCCTGCAGAATCTTGCCCGTGCCATCTCTTGAGCCATCATCCACAACAATCACCTCTGCTCCCAGCCGCTGAGCAATGGGCAGGAGATTTTCTAATAATTCTCCAATCGCAGATTCTTCATTATAAACCGGAATAATAATGGAAACTTTCTCTTGGCTCATTTCTGCTCCCTGGTTTTTAAAAATTTTGCTTCCAGCCAAAAAGCATCGTCCCAGGCATAATCTCCCCGGGGTCCAGAGCTGATAATCAAATCCAGAAAATTATATTCCTGGATAGAAATCATCTGCCCGGCTCCCAAGCCCGTTTTTAAAAAGCGATAATATGCCAGAGCCTTCCCCTGCTCGCCATATCCCAAAATAATAAATTCCACCCCATCGGATTTCTGGTTTAAATAAAAATTCCCCAGAGCAGGAAGGAAAGAGAGCTTTTTCCCCCGGCATTTGAATTTTAGCCGGGAAATTCCCCCGGCTCCTGAAGGCTGTTTTATTCCATAATATGCCTGATTATCTGTCCAGATGACTTCTGGCACTGGCTCCCACCATTTGCCCGAAATCTCCCCGAGTTCTAAAGCCAGATATTCAAAATCTGGTTTTAAAGATTTTTTCAGGTAAATTGCCAGGTCCGGGAATTTATAGAGCAGGGTATATCTTTCCTCTTTTTGGGCAAGGGCTTTTTCCAGTTCTTTCACCTCCGGGCTTTTTCGGTCAAAGACTAAAAGGTCAAAATTAATTTTTGAAAGAGCCTGAGCGGTTTTTTTACTTACCGGCACCACGGTTTCAATTTTATCATAGAAATACAGGCTTCCTAAAGCAGAGCTGGAAAAACAGGTTTTAACCCCGGTCAGATTTTTGATTTTTTCCGCCAGATAATAGCTCCGGGCATCCTTATGAATTATGCCCAGATAATCCGGCAGAAAAAAACTCATCAGAATCAAAACAAGCCCCAGCCTCTGAAACCGAAGCAAAAAAATCATCTCCGAAAGACTCAGAGCAAAAAAAGGAAACAGATAAAGCAGATAAACATAATGCCTGCTCACCAGCTGTCCCGCGGTAAGCCAGAGCAGAACTAAATATATCAGCCAGAGCCAGAGCAGGGGCTCGGGCTTTAATTTTTTCCTGACCCTTTCCCAAAGAATCTTTCCCCAGCTAATAATCAGCAAAATCAGGCAGGGAAAACCAATAACACCTATTAGATGATGATAGAATTCCTGATAGGTGGAAAAAGTAAAAAGATATAAGGGATTGCTCCGGGTTCGGGAATGAAATAATACTGAACTTTCTCCAGTTATCAGAAATTGATATAAAACCAGAATAACAAAAAAACTCAGCTCAAAAAACAAAAACCAGAACAATCTACCGCGGGATTTTTTCTTTTTCCATCTTAAAATAATAAGTGAGGGAACCAGAAGATAAAAAGTCCAGTCACTTAAAAGACCCAGCAGAAAACTGAAATATAGCACAGGATTTATTCTACCGCTTTCTTTTTCCTCGCTCCTGAAATAAAGAAAGAGAAAAAGTGAAATACTAAATAAACTCAAAAGCTCATAATTGGTGGTCAGAGCCAGACGAAAGCCGGCAGGAAAAAACAAAGATAGAACAATAAATACCGCTCTTTTTTCCCGAGCAATCAACCTGCTGAAAAGAAATATTGAAAATAAAAATAAAACCAGAGAACAAATCCGGCTTACCGCTTCTTTTACCCCAAAAATCTTATAAAGGCTTGCATAGATGATATGAAGCAGAGGCGGATGTGCGGTATGATAAAATTTCTCTCCATCAATCTCCGCAATTACTGAAAGGAAGCGGTTAGCAACCATCCCATTTTCAAGATGATGGAGCGCAATCATTTCCTGAAAAGCCGGCTCAAACTCGCCAATAAAGGGAGGAAATAAAAGAGGAATTTTTA
This sequence comes from uncultured bacterium, assembly GCA_964553915.1. GTDB lineage: Bacteria > RBG-13-61-14 > RBG-13-61-14 > RBG-13-61-14 > DRUE01 > CAZKMM01. The sequence continues at coordinate 2,548 of CAZKMM010000021.1, read as the reverse complement.
AAAATAAAAATAAAATAATTCCAAGCGCTAATAATATTTTATCTCGGGCTCTCATAATTCCTTAAAATATTCCCAGGTAAGTTTTAGTCCCTGTTCTAAGTTAAAATCTGGTTTCCATCCCAGAGATTTTAATCTATCAATATTTAAAACATTATATTTCAAATCAGCAGGGCGGAGGGGCTTAAAAATTTTTTCCAGCTTTTTCCCGCTGATTTTTTCGCAGAGAGAAATCAGGCGATTTAAAGAAGTGCCCACCCCGGTGCCAAGATTAAATTTTTGATTTTTCACCCCTCGCTCCAGCAGAAATATCAGGGCAGAAATTAAATCATCTATAAAAATATAATCCCGAACCGTCTCCCCATCTCCATAAATAAGAAAAGGCTCTTCATTTTTCAGGCAACGAAAAATTTGTGCCACTGCCCCGTGTCGGTTCAGACGCTCCTGATAGGGTCCATAAGGATTGCCCGGACGAAGGATTAAATAATCAAGCTGATATACCCGAGAGTAAAGCTCTATGGTTTCTTCAATCATCTGCTTGCAGAGGGCATAAGCAGAGCCGGGTTTCAAGGGAGCATCTTCTTTAATTGGCTTTTTTTTCTCTGGCTCGCCATAAATCGTCCCGCCCGAGCTAAAGTAAACCAAAACAATCCCGGTTTTTTCCCTTATCAGCTCCATCAGTTTTAAGCTGGGCTGGTAGTTCTCTTCATATTCTCGCTGAGGATTTTCCATAGTATCGCTGGGCAGGGTGGTATGAACCAGATGAATAATAATGTCATCATCTTTGATAAAATCTTTCAGCTGGTCTGTATCCTGAATCGGTGCCGGAAGATAAATATCCGGCTCAAAAAATTCCGCTCGCCTCGGGTCGCAAACCGCAATCAGGTATTTCTCTCTTTTTCCCTGCTCTTCCAGATAGCGGAGAAAACTCTGACCAATAAAACCGCTTCCGCCCAAAAGAATTATTCTCTTTTGCATATCTCCCCCTGATAAATTCGCTCCAAAATCCGGGCGTGGATTTCCATATTCATTACCAGTTCCGGATGGGCAGGGGCTGGAGCCTTCCAGAACTGGTTTTTTAAAATTTGCTCCAGAATCTCTTTTAATTCCTTTTGGTCCTTAAATATCCAGATTCCTTCTCCTTTTGCTTTGGGAAGAATTCCCGGCTGAGCAGAAATTAAAAGCCCGGTGCCGGTCAGCAGAGCATACTTGGGCACCAGCGGGCAGTTCTCTGCCCAGAGACTGGGAACCACTAAAAGGTCAATTCCCTCCAGCACCTGGTTCATTTTCCCATAATCAAAGCTCCCCATAAACCGCCAGTTTTTTATTCGCTCCAGAGCCAGACTCTCAAAATATTTTTTCTCCTGGGGATATTTCATCTCGCCATAAATTAAAAGTTCAAACTTTTCCTGCTGGGGAATTTCGCTCAGTGCCTCAACCAGAAGATGCAAGCCCTTATGAGGCAGGAGCTGACCGATGAAACCAATCCGCAATCGCTCCGAAGCAGTTTTTTTATGAGAAAGATAAGGAGCAAAATTTACCCCAAAATCTAAAATCTCCCATTGAGCTGGCTTCAGCCGGTTTTTTAGATAGATTTTCAAAGTGTGAGGATGAGCAAAAATCACCTTCCTTGCTTGCTGAAAGATTCTTTCCACCGCCTGCCATCTTTTTTGGATTAGCTTTAATTCCGGGGAAGTTTTGATTTGGGCTAGCCAGAGTGGAAAATAATTTACCGCAAACCTGTCAAGAGCTGGCTGAGAAAATAGCCATCTCTTTTCAAAAAGACAGCCCAGACACCGAAGCCCCTTTCTGGGACCCGGGCAGGGATTTAAATTTCCATCCAGAAGCTGACCCCTGGGGCAGAGCGGGGAATAATCAGTAATGGTCAGAACCAGGGGAATTTTTCCCGGAATCTTCTCCAGCATCCCCAAAGAAAGCCCGCCGAGAAAATAAATGGAATGAATTAAATCCGGCTGAAAATCCCGGCAGAGCCCCCAAAAAAGCTCATCCATCCGGGCATCAAAAAAATAGTCCTGAAAATTTCCTGGATTGAGCTTCTTCAGGATTCTTGCCACCCGAAGCCCCTGATACTCCTCGGTTAAAATCTCTGGCTCTGGGTTTTCACTTTCCCGAAGCGAAACCACTAAAACCCTGTGCCCGAGCAAAGCCATTTGCCTTGCCAGCTCAAAAGTATAAACCTCACTGCCCCGGAAATGGTCGGGCAAAAACCGATGCACTAAATATAAAATTTTCATTTTTTGTTTAGTATTAAAATTATAAGTTAAGTTCCTATTGCTTTACACCCGGTATTAGCTATTATCAATTAAAAATACTTTCTTCCCAAACGAGGGAAAGGATGATTGTAATAACAGGTGCCACCGGTCATATTGGCAATGTTTTGGTTCGGGAGCTTCTGGCTCGGGGCGAGAAGGTTTGTGCGGTTGTGCCTGATTTTGAAGATGACCTTCCGCTTCAGGGCTTGAATGTGGAAAAATATACCGCAGACCTCCGCCAGCCCGAAAGCTTGATTAAAGCTTTTGACGGGGCAGAG
>CAZKMM010000020.1:0-26049 GCA_964553915.1 uncultured bacterium | reverse complement strand
AGCAGACATAAACTTACCAGGACTGGCTCCTCTAATTTCAACCTGCTCTCCTTTTAAGCCGGACCTCAATATTTTTCCAGCATTTGCTTGAGGGTCTGCTTGATTTCCTCCCGCAGGGCTTTAGGCTTTTTTACCTCTGCCAGATTGCCAAAGCTCAGCACCCAGCTTTTTACCTCTCCCCTACCCCGTGCCCGGAATTTTAAAGTCACTGAGCCATCTTTATGCTTGACAATCTTCTGGGTAGGATGCCAGGTTCGCTCCTGAATAAAATAACTTACCTGGGGAGCAAATTCTATTTCAAACTCCTCAATCTCTCCACCCCGCATCACCCGAAAGCTCTCCCGGGCATAATCCTGAAAATTAAAATGTCCTTGAATTTTGAACTTCTTTTTGGTGGGAATGGCTTTTTTAATCCGGTCAACCAAAAAGGTGCGAATCTCCTTGTGAATATGGCAAAAGCCGATTAAATAAAGGCTGTCTCCCATTACCCACAGGCAGTATGGGTCAACCTTGCGCCTCATCTCTCCCTGCTGGGGAGAAAAATACACCATATCCAGGGTTTTCTTTCCCCGCAGGGCACCTAAAATCGCCTCTATTTCTTTGCTCTTTTTTTCATAATCCCTTCTCTGGAACATCTGGACATAAACCCCGGCTTCCAGCTCCTTAAAATAATCCAGCATTGGCTCTGGCATCACTTCTTCTATCTTATAAAGAAGCTGTTCAATGGCATCGTGAAAAATGGTTCCTTCCAGCTGGCTTAAGACCCCTTTGCTCAAATGAAGAGCAAGAAGCTCGGTGAAGCTGAAGCCTATCCGGTCAATCAGCCCCGGATAATCCGTTAAAATATATTTGGTCTTCCCATCTCGCTTCTCAGTGGTTAAAGGAAAACCAGCAGAAAATAGGGTGGAAAAATCCCGATAAATCGTCCGCTTATCAACCCCCAAATCCTCTGCCAGCTCCTCAGGAGTAAAACCATACCGATTCGTAGAAAGCTTAACCAAAATCCGCCAGTGTCTCAGTGCCTGCTCCTGACGCATTTTTTCCTCCTAAAAAATATTTTCTGAAAAAAATTCTAGCTTTTTTATTCAAATAAAGTCAAGAAGGGAAGCTGGAGCGGTCATAAGGATTCGGTTCTTCAAAATCCCGGGAAAACGAGCGGGAAAGCGATTCTTTAATCGCACCAAGTCTGGGAAAATTGAGCAAAAGGAGAAGAAACGATACCCCGAAAAGAATAAAATGCTCATAGCGAACCTCAAAGCTCAGGCGCCAGACCAGTCCGAGCACCGCAGGTGCCTCGGAAAAAGCCCAGAGCAGGATATAGGAGGAAAAGAGCTGGTTCAACTCCAGCTGGGGGGAGGAAAAAAGCGGGTTAAGTCTTGCCCTGAAAACCAGCACCAAAATCACTATCGCCAGCATTACCAGATAAAAAATTATCCTGAGCAGATTGCCAAGCTCGGGCGAGGTGGGCTCGGGCTTAAATTCCGCAGAACCAGCCGGCAGGTAAAGAGAAATTCCCAGCATTATCAAGATGCTGAAAGCAATAGCCAGCCAGATAATTAAAAAAAGCAGTTGGGGGCGGTCTTTAAATGGAAACTCCTCACTCATTTTTATTATCCTAATTTTACCTCTTTATTCGGTCAAATGAAAGAAAAAATTAAATACGGACTAATCTTGACTAAAAGCCTGGTTGGTGTTAGCCTCAATCGGAAAAGCTAATAATCTTAACAAGTTTTAGGGGGAGAGGAAGTGGAGAAGTATCAGCCCCGGGAAATTGAGCTAAAATGGCAAAGACGCTGGGAAGAGGAGCGGGTATTTGAGGTAGAGGTTGATGAGAAGAAGCCCAAATATTATCTGCTGGAGATGTTTCCCTACCCTTCTGGCAGGCTCCATATGGGGCATGTGCGGAATTATTCCATTGGCGATGTGGTTGCCAGATATAAGATGATGCGGGGTTTTAATGTGCTCCATCCAATGGGCTGGGATGCTTTTGGCTTGCCGGCTGAAAACGCCGCTATAGAAAATAAAGTCCATCCTGCCAAATGGACCTTCCAGAATATTGAATATATGCGGGCACAATTGAAAAGGCTGGGATATTCCTATGACTGGAGGAGAGAATTTGCCACCTGCGACCCCAGGTATTACAAATGGGAACAGCTCATTTTCCTGAAAATGCTGGAGCGGGGCTTGGCTTATAAGTCCAAAGCCTGGGTAAACTGGTGCCCTCGCTGTAATACCGTGCTTGCCAATGAGCAGGTAGAAGGTGGATACTGCTGGCGACATCCTGATACCCCGGTGGAGCAAAAGCTTCTTTCCCAGTGGTTCTTCAAAATCACAGATTATGGGGAAGAGCTTTTGGAATACACCTATAAGCTTCCGGGCTGGCCGGAAAAAGTCCTGATTATGCAGAGAAACTGGATTGGGAAATCAGAGGGGGCATATATCCATTTTCCTCTGGAAAAAACCTATACTGACCCAGAAAGCGGTGAAAAAATAGATAAAATCATTGTCTATACCACCCGCCAGGATACAGTGTTCGGAGCTACTTTTATGAGCATTGCTCCGGAGCATCCTCTGGTTGAAATCCTTTCCCGGGGAACCGAGCAGGAAGAAGAAGTAAAAAAATTCTGCCAGAGAGTTCGGGCAGAAGAAAAATTTAAAAGAATTGCAGAAGGATATAAAAAAGAAGGAATCTTTACCGGTGCATACTGTCTGAACCCAATGACTGGAAAGAAAATCCCGATTTATGTTGCTAATTTCGTGCTGATGGATTACGGCACTGGCTGTGTGATGGCAGTTCCTGCCCATGACCAGAGAGATTTTGAATTTGCCAAAGTTTATGGGCTACCTATTATCCCGGTGGTTCAGCCTCCGGACCAGCCTCCTCTGACCCCGGAAAATATGACCGAGGCATACACTGGCGAAGGAATTATGATAAATTCCGGACCTTACAATGGAATGAGGAGCGAGGAATTTCGCCAATTGATTGCGGAAAAGCTGGCAGAAGAAGGTAGAGGTGGTCCCGCGGTAAATTACCGGCTTCGGGACTGGCTGATTTCCCGTCAGCGTTACTGGGGAGCTCCAATCCCGGTTATTTACTGTGAAAAATGCGGGATGGTGCCGGTGCCTGAAGACCAGCTTCCGGTGGAACTTCCCTTAGATGTGGAATTTGACCCGGAACTTACCGGCAACCCTCTTGACCGAGCTGAGCAGTGGATAAATACCACCTGCCCGAACTGCGGAGGCAAGGCAAAAAGAGAAACCGACACAATGGATACCTTTGTGGAATCCAGCTGGTATTTTGCCCGGTTTGCCTGTGCAAATTATGAGCAGGGGATGTTTGAGCCAAAAGCAGTGGATTACTGGATGCCGGTTGACCAGTATATTGGCGGGATAGAGCATGCGGTTCTTCACCTGCTCTATGCCCGGTTTTATACCAAAGTGCTTCGGGATTTAGGACTGCTCAAGGTAGATGAGCCTTTTGAGAGACTCCTTACTCAGGGAATGGTGATTAAAGAATCCTTTTCCTGTCCCGGGCACGGGGTTTTAAGCCCGGAGCAAATCACCAAAGATAATAAATGCAAAATCTGCGGAGCACCAGTAGGAGAACAAGTACTGGAAGAAGGCAAACCGCCAGTTAAGGTTTGCAAGGGGCACGGATATTTTTATCCGGAGGAAATCCCGGATTTAAAATGTCCGGTCTGCGGGCTTCCCATAGAAACCGGTCGCAAGGAAAAGATGAGCAAATCCAAAAAGAACATTGTTGACCCGCAGGAATTGATTGAACGATTCGGCGCGGATACGGTTCGGCTCTTCTGCCTGTTCGCGGCTCCGCCAGAGAAGGAAATAGACTGGAGCGATGAAGGAGTAATGGGATGCTATAGATTCCTCAATCGGGTCTGGACCCTGGTTCACCGGCATCTGGAAGGATTAAACCGGGTTTCAGGCAGAGAAAAATTTGATTTTCTTTCCGGAAAAGAAGATGAGATAAAGCTGTTCAGAAAAATCCACCGCACCATCAAGGAATGCACCGAGCGGATAGAAAAATTCCTGTTCAATACCGCTATTGCCTCAATAATGGAGCTTTACAATCAAATGGCGAGCTTTGAGCCAAAAGACGGTGAAGAAGAAAAAAGATATGCCCTGCTCCGAAAAGGGATAGAAACCATTTTGATTCTGCTTTATCCTTTCACCCCGCATTTGTGTGAGGAACTCTGGGAGAAGCTGGGAAATGAGACCCTGCTGGCAAAGACTGGCTGGCTGGAATATGATGAGCAGGCTTTAGAGGAGGAAAAATTCCTGCTCGTGGTTCAGGTCAACGGCAGGGTGCGGGCAAGGATAGAAGCGAGCAGGAAAGCCAATCAGAAAGAGCTGGAGGAGCTGGCTCTTTCCCATCCCAATGTGCAGGCTCATATTAAAGGGAAAGAGCTGAAAAAAACCGTGTATGTGCCGGAAAAATTGCTCAACCTGGTGGTCAAATAAATGCAGGTAATTGATTTTGACCAGCTGGAAGTAGGAGCTTTTCTTTCCACTGCCATAACCATTGGAGCTTTTGACGGGGTTCATCTTGGGCATCGGGAGATTTTTCGCACCCTGGTTCAGCTGGCAAAAGCGGAAAAACTCCTTCCCTGTGCCATCACCTTCCAGCCCCTTCCCAGGGAGGTGCTGGGAGAAAACAATGGCAGAATTGCCATCCTTTCTTTTGAAGAGAGAAAAAGAAGGATTGCTTCTTTGGGGATTGAACTTCTGGTGGTAGTGAATTTTACCAGAAAATTTGCCCAGATGGAAGCTGAAAAATTTATGGAGCTGGTTCGGGCAAAACTTAACCCTCACCTGATAGTGGTGGGTTATGATTTTCGTTTTGGAAAAGATAAATCCGCAGACCATAGCTGGCTTGAGGATTATTGCTCCAGAAATGCCATAGAACTTAAAGTGATTCCCGCCTTAGAAGTGGAAGGAGAGCCGGTTAGTGCCAGTCGGATTCGGGCATTATTAAAAGCAGGGGAGCTGGAGAAGGTTAATCAGCTTTTGGGCGAGCCCTATCAGCTGGAGGGGAAGGTTATTCACGGGCATCATCGGGGAAAGGAAATGGGCTTTGCCACTGCCAATATCTCCTGGAAAAAGGAGCTTTTAGTTCCCACCGGGGTATATATTGCCCGGGTCGCCTATAATCACCGCTGGTATCCGGCAGTGGTCAATATTGGCTATAACCCTACCTTTGGAGATAAAGAGCTGGCAATAGAGGCTCATCTTCTGGATTTTTCTGAGGAGCTTTACCGCAAGACTATCAGGATTATGCTCCTTCGCCGGCTCCGGGATGAGCTTAAATTTGAGAATGTGGATTTGCTGGTGGAACAGATTAAAAAAGATATAGCCCAAGCACGAGAATATTTCCAGAAAAAATGAAAAACTGGAAAGTCTGGCTGGGGATTATTATCAGCGGAATTTTTATCTGGTTCTCCCTCCGCCAGATTAAAGACTGGCACCAGTTTGCTCAGTCCTTCCAGCAAGTTCATTACTGGGCTTTTTTCCCTGCTCTTTTCGGCTATGCTTTGATTTTAATTATCCGTGCCTGGAGATGGCATTATATCTTAAAAAGCCAGCAGGAGATAAGATTTTCCTCCAGCCTGATTTCCTTGGTGATTTGTTATATGGCTAACAATATTCTCCCGTTCCGGGCAGGAGAGGTTATCCGGGCAATTGTCCTTGCCCGAAGAGAAAAAGAAGGCTTCAGCCCGGTTTTTGCTACCGTGGTGGTGGAAAGAATCTTTGATAGCCTTTTGATTCTGGTTTTTCTGGCGGTGCTTCTTTTTCGGCTTCAGATTCCTTCTTCCTATCAGGAGATTGCTCTGGTTTTAAGAAAAGGGGGGATAATTGCTCTGGCAATAGCCGTGATTCTGGTAGTTTTTCTTTATCTGATTTATTATGCTCAGGGGTGGGTGCTTGGGGTTTCAGATAAGGTCTTTTCTCTTTTTGGAGAAAAGATTCATCAATTTGTCCTTGCGGAGCTGAAAAAATTCAGCCAGGGGCTATTGATTCTGGGAAAGCCTTATCGGCTTCTGGTGGTTGCGATTTTTTCTTTTTTTGTCTGGGCAGTGAATTTGCTACCGATTTATTTTGTTGGCTTGAGCTTTGGATATAAATTCAGCGTTATGGGAATGGTGCTGATTCTATTTCTGGGCGCCTTCTCCGCGGCAATTCCTGCTGCTCCTGGTTTCTGGGGAACCTTCCATTACATTACCACGCAGGGAATTTTATTATTAGGAGCTATGCCTAAAGAAAAAGCCCTTTCTTTTGCCATTGTCCTGCACGCTTTTTATTATTTTCCGGTTTTAATTGTTGGTTTGATTTTAGCCTGGAGAGAAGGATATAGCTTATCTGAGCTGGAAAAAGAAGCAGAAAAAGCCCGAGAATAAGCTAAATCTTTTCGCATAAATCATTCCTGCTAAAATAAACTAACTTCTTAAAGTTAAAAATCAGGAGCATAGGAGCTGGCAATTCAAATCCTTGACAAAAAACTTTGAGAAAATAAAATCAGAATTTGTTAACCTATTTTTATGGAGGAAGGAGAATGGCAAAAAAGGCAAGCTACCGGGTGATTGTGGTTGGTGCTGGTATGATTGGGCAGGAGATGGTCAAGATTTTAAAACAGCGTAAATTTCCCATCTCCGAGCTGAAAGTTTTAGCAAGAAGCGCGCGCAAGCAGGTAATAGCTGGCGAGGAATTTGAGGTGCGCCAGACCACAGAGGAAGAGTTTGACGGGTTTGATATCGCCTTTTTTGCCGGCACCGAGGGAGAAAAGGGCGCCAGCGTTACCTTTGGCTGGAAGGCAGTGGAAAAAGGCGTGCTGGTGATTGATAATGGTCAGGATTTTCGGATGGATGAGCGGGTGCCTCTGGTGGTTCCCGAGGTGAACCCGGAGGCTTTAAGGAACCATCAGGGCTTTATTGCCAATCCCAACTGTTCCACGATTCAGATGATAATGGCAGTGGCACCGCTTCATTTTAAGGCAGGGGTCAAGCGGATCTGGTGTGCGACCTATCAGGCGGTAAGCGGTTCAGGTGGTTCTGCTTATCGGGAGCTTGAAGCTCAGGTGCGAGCCTGGGCAGAAGGAAAACCTCTGGAGGCAAAGGAATATCCAGTGCAGATTGCTTTTAATCTGATACCTCAGATTGCCCGGCTGAGTGAGGAATGGGAAGGGTATTATATGGAAGAGGTCAAGATGATTCGGGAGACCCGTAAGATTCTTTCTGCCCCGGATATGCAAATTACTGCCACCTGCGTTCGGGTGCCGGTGTTCAATGGGCATAGTGAGGCAATTACAGTTGAGCTGGAAAAACCGCTCAGCCTGGAAGAAGCCCGCCAGGCAATTGCCCAGATGCCCGGAGTGGTGGTGGTTGATGACCCAAAAGAATTCAAATGGCCTTATCCGCTGATGGCAGATGGTAAAGATGAGGTATTTGTGGGAAGAATTCGTAAGGACAGTGCGGTGGAAAACGGGATCAGTCTTTTCTGCTGTGCGGATAATATCAGAAAGGGTGGAGCTTTAAACGCGGTTCAGATTGCGGAAAAAATGCTGGAAATGGACTTAGTCTAAGGAGGAAGAAAAATGGCAAAGGAAAAAATTTTCAGCAAGGTAGGAGAGAAAGAGGTTTCCAGGGCAATTGTCCGGGAATTTGCCCGGCAATTCGGGGAGTATGTAGAGAGCGATGTTTTGATTATTGGAGGAGGACCCAGCGGATTGATGGCAGGAAGGGAAATTGCCAGAAAGGGATACAAGGTGCTGATTATTGAGCGGAATAATTATCTGGGCGGAGGATTCTGGCTCGGAGGATACCTGATGAACAAGGTCACCTTTCGGGCACCTGCCCAGAAGGAACTGGAGGAAATCGGAGTGCCTTTTCAAGAGGTCACCCCGGGCTTGTTCGTGGCAGATGGTCCTCACGCTACCAGCAAGCTGATTGCTTCTGCCTGCGATGCCGGGGTGAAATTTGCTAATATGACCTCTTTTGATGATGTGGTTTTAAGAGAAGGAAATAGGGTGGCTGGAGTGGTGGTAAACTGGACCGCAATTCAATCTTTACCCCGGGAGATTACCTGTGTGGACCCAATTGCCCTGGAATCCAGGCTGGTGATAGATGCTTCCGGGCACGAGGCAGTGGTATGCGGTAAGATGGCAGAACGAGGAGTATTAAAGGTTCCGGGCTGTGGAGGAATGTGGGTGGAGGAGAGCGAGGATTTAATTGTGGAGTATACCGGTGAGGTTCATCCAGGATTGATTATCACGGGAATGGCGGTTTCAAGCGTTTATGCTCTTCCCAGAATGGGTCCGACTTTTGGAGCAATGCTTTTAAGCGGGAGAAGGGCAGGAGAGCTCGCCCTGGAAAAGCTTAAAGGATGAGCCAGTTTCTCACCCGGCTGGAGCGAGTTTTTTTCTATCCAGACCAGAGCAAAGAACCGGTTAATTATTCTGAGCTTTCCTGCTGGCTGGAGCAGACCTTAAAAGGAACCGTTCAGGTGGAGGTTCAAAAGGATATTTTTTCTCATTACCTGGGGCGAATTTCTGCTCAAGAGAAAGAAAAAGAGCAAAAGCGTCTGGCAGAAGCCCTTGCCCGGATTCGGGTTCGGGACCCGTTCCGCCGGGAATTTCCTGACCAGCTTCTGCCCGGGGAAGTTGCTTATGAAGAAAAGAACCTTGCAAGCAGTCCGAGAAAAATCGGAGCAATTTATGATGCGGACCAGATGATGCGGTTATATCTGGAGCTAATTCCTGCAAAGGAGCAGGGATTAAATTTCCTCCATCTGATTTTCACTGAGCAGATGGTCGCCCGGTTTGTTGAGGGGGAGCGATATCATCTCTGCGTGGGTTATTATGGCTATCCGAGCATTATTTCTACTACTGGTCTCCGGGAAGCACTGGCTCGCCCTCGAGAATACTACCTTCGCACCAAAGCTGGCGAGCCCAAAGAGCTGGTGCAGGCAGAGCTGGGAGAGAGGATTTTGCAAAAATCCGACCCGAGAATCAATCAGGTAATTAAGGGCTATATTTTGCAGGCGGTTTTCTTTCAGATTACTGGCGAGCCTTTTTGCTCTGAGCCTCTTTGCCAGCTTTATAATGCTCACTGGCAGGAGGAGATGCTAAGGGCTCAGCTCACCGGAAGGCTGTGTTCGGCTCACCAGTCCGCTCTTGAGCGGTATTTAAAAGAAGCAGAAATTTAAATTTCCGGAAACCGCTTTATAATAATCGGTGTCCAGATAAAGATGAAGATTGAAAGGATATTGCTAATCAAGCCGGGCAAGCGCTTTAACCGGATTGGTTTTTCTCAACCGCTCGGACTTCTTACCCTGATTTCTGTGCTCCGGCATCGCTATCCGGGAAAATACGAAATTCAGCTAATTGAACAGGCGCTTTATGATTTAACCACTGAGGATGTGATGAAGCGGTTTCGGACTTTTGACCCGCAGGTAGTGGGCTTCAGTGCTTTGAGTATGGAAGCGGGGGAGATGGACGAGATTATCCGGGTAATAAAAAAGGAAAAGCCGGAGTGCATTACAGTGATGGGGGGACCGCATTCTTCGGTTTTTTATGACTGGGCGCTGGAGGAAGAGGGTCTGGATTATGCGGTAATAGGCGAAGGAGAGGAGACTTTTCCTGAACTTTTAGAGGCGCTGGAGCAGGAAAGACCCCTGGAGGAGGTTCGGGGGCTGGCTTTTAAAAAAGATGGCAAGCTAATTCTTACCGAGCCAAGACCGTATATTGAAGACCTGGATTCCATTCCTCTTCCTGCCTGGGACCTGGTAGATTTTTACAAATATTCTCTTCAGCCCTCAATGAACACCTTCTGTCATTCCCGTCCCTGGGCAATTATTTTCACTTCCCGTGCCTGCCCCTTTAAATGTGCTTATTGCCATAATATCTTCGGGAAAAAGGTGCGGAAAAGAAGCGTGGAAAATGTAATGGCAGAAATTGAACTTTTAGTTAACCAGTATGGAGTAAAAGAGCTTCATATTGTTGATGATATTTTCAATGTTGACCTGGAGCGGGCAAAAAGAATCTGCGATGAGATTATCAAGCGGGGAATTGAGGTCAAGCTTGCCTTTCCCAATGGTCTGAGGGCAGATATGATGGACCGGGAGCTGATTAAAAAGCTCAAGCAGGCAGGTGCCTACTCTATGACTTATGCGATAGAAACCGCCTCTCCCCGGCTCCAAAAACTGATCCGAAAAAACCTTAATCTGGAAAAAGCCAAACAGGTAATTGAATGGACCTATGAGGAAGGAATTATTCCTCAGGCATTTTTTATGCTCGGCTTTCCCACCGAGAGCAAAGAGGAGATGGAAAGCACTATCAAATGGGCACTGGATTCCAAGATTCTTCGGGGATGGTTCTTTACAGTGGTGGTATATCCCCGCACCCAGCTTCTGGAAATTGCCAAACAGGCATATCCGGATTTTGATTTCAGCGGTTATGACTTGTTTGACCTCCGCTACTGGTCTGAGGTGCCTTTTTACTACCGGGTAACCGGCATCAACACTTTCAAGGCGCAGAGGAATGCTTATCGGAGATTTTTCCTCCGTCCCCAGATTATCTTTAAAATTCTCTGGTGGTTTCCCAAGAACATTTTTCTTTTACGGGGAATGTGGTGGGGGATTCGCGCAATGCTGGTCAGTCTTTACCGAATAGAAAAATATTTCCGACCAATAAGAAAATTTCTGGCAAGAAACTTCGGAATTTTTAAAGAATAGCAGGAATTTTTGATTGGTTTTCTCGCCAGGCTATGTTATAAAATCGGGAAATTAGAAAAAGGAGGGGCGAGATGAGAAGGATTTTTCTCTGGGGAGTAATTTGTGGGGCATTGCTTTTTTCTCAATCGGTTTTTGCTTTGCTCCGTCTGGAGCCGCCGGTTCGGATTGTCACCGCGGAATACACTGATTACAAACGCCTGGCAGAGCCGGACCTGGTTAATCTTTTCAAGAAATACAATATCTTTATCTGTCTTTGCGTTCGGGAGGACCAACTGAATGAAGATTTGGACCATTTATACACCGTTTATGAAAAAGCTGGTCTTCATATCCTTTTCTGGCCCCTTCTTCCCAAAAAATACGGACTTTATCTGAATCAATATACTACTGAGGTTTATCTGGACTATCTGGATGTGATTTTTGGGTGGGCAAAAAAAACCGGACACAAAATAGAAGCCATTATCGTAGATGTTGAACCCGGCGGAGGAGATGTGATTAAAAAGCTGAAAAAAGAAAAAGGTAAAATCCCCTTTGACCAGACCATTAAGGAATTCAACCAGATTATAGAAAAAATCAATCAGAACGGAGCTTTAGCAATTGGAGTGGGATTTCCTTTTGTCATAGATGACCGGCTTCGGGGAAAGCACGGCTGGGAAAAGGTCTTTGGCGGTCCAGTGGCAAGTGTGGATTGGGACTATTTTGCGGTAATGATGTATACCACCTGGTTTGTGGAATGGTTTAAAATCAGCTGGGACACTGCCCACTGGATGGCTTATGATTATTCAGTGGATTTAGCCCGGCTCTGGGGAGATAAAGCCGCGGTGGCAGTGGGAGTGACCAGCCCGGGAGAAGGGGAGGAAAAGGTGGTTTATGATACTCCGGAGAGGCTTGCCTCGGCTATTTCTGCAGTTCGCAAAGCCGGGATTGAAAACCTGGGAGTTTATGACCTGAAGGGCATTCTTGCTTCAGGGGACCCGGAAGCCTGGTTTAAGGTAATCAAAGAAGCCCCTGCCCAGCTTCCAGAAAAAGGCAGAAAAAAAGCCAAGATTTTGAGAAAAATCATCAGCCGGTCTTCCTGGTTGTTTCGGCTGATTGTGGAGCTGGGAATTTTTTAAAAGCGGTTGTAATAGAAGCTCCTGGGGGCGTAGAAAAATTAAATATCCAGATTAACCACTTTCAGGGCATTATCCTGGATAAATTCTCTTCTTGGCTCTACCTCTTCGCCCATTAAAATGTCAAACAGCTCATTTGCCCGGATAGCATCCTCCACCCGCACCTGCTTGAGAAGCCGGGTTTCTGGATTCATTGTTGTTTCCCAGAGCTGTTCTGGATTCATCTCCCCTAAACCTTTATATCTGGTGATTTCCTGCCCTTTTTTGCCCTGATTTAGAATCTGTTCCTTGAGCTGGCGAAGGTCAGATAGCTCTATAATTTCGCCATTAAACTGAAGCCGATAGGGAGTTTTGCCCACTTTGTTATATATTTCCTTTAAACGAATCAATTCCTGAAACTCCGGAGAACTGAGAAAGTCAAAATCCAGCTCCAGCTCCAGCCTGCTCCCATTCTCCTGCGCCATCACTATGGTCTGCCAGCAGTTATGTTCTTCATCAAAGCTCGGCTCATCAAATCCCAACCCCACCAGCCCGGGAGCTTCTTTTTCTGCCCGAGCCAGTGCCCGGGTGAGGTCTTTTTTTAATTTTTCCCGCTCGGTGCAGTTTTTTTCCAGATGAGCAAACCGAACCAGCAGGTCAATCAGACGGTCATTCCTAATTCCTCCTACCCTGCCTTTCCTTTTTGCCAGATTCTCCAGAAGCTGGTAATAACGAATTATCTGCTTGACCAGAAAGATTAAACCACTTCCTGAAATCGCTCCCTCTTTAGTTAATAACCGGCTGTTCTCCACTCCCCGCTCCAGCAAATAATTCTCCAGCTCCCCATCATCCTTGATATAGCGAAAACTCTTGCCCCGCTTCACCCGATAAAGCGGAGGCTGAGCAATATACAAATGCCCCTCCTCAACCAGTTTGGTCATCTGCCTAAAGAAAAAGGTCAAAAGAAGGGTGCGGATATGCGAGCCATCAACATCCGCATCGGTCATTATGATAATCTTGTGATAGCGGAGCCTGGAAAGGTCAAAATCCTCTGCAATACCGGTGCCCAGAGCGGTGATGATGGTTTGAATCTCCTGGTTGGAAAGCATCTTATCCAGCCGGGCTTTTTCTACATTTAGAATTTTTCCCCGAAGTGGAAGCACTGCCTGATTTTTCCTATCCCTTCCCTGCTTGGCGCTACCGCCCGCACTCTCGCCCTCTACAATGAACAGCTCCGCGTATCTCGGGTCCTGCTCCTGACAGTCCGCAAGCTTTCCGGGAAGATTGGAGCCTTCTAAAGCACTTTTCCGACGGGTGAGGTCCCGGGCTTTACGAGCTGCCTCCCGAGCCCGGCAGGCTTCTATGCTCTTGAGCACCACTTTACGGGCAACCGTGGGATTCTCTTCAAAAAACTGTCCGAGCTTCTCGTTAGTGATTGCTTCTACAATTCCTTTAACATCACTGTTTCCCAGCTTGGTTTTGGTCTGCCCTTCAAATTGCGGCTCCCGAAGTTTAACGCTGATCACCGCGGTCAATCCTTCCCGAACATCCTCTCCGCTCAGATTATTTTTTAAGTTCTTTAAAAGGTTGTTTGCCTGAGCATAATTGTTAATGGTGCGGGTGAGCGCGCTTTTGAACCCAACCTCGTGAGTCCCGCCTTCGGTAGTGCGGATAAAATTAGCATAAGAATAAAGTAGCTCAGTATAGCTGTCATTATACTGGAGGGCAATTTCCACAATAACTCCGTCTTTTTCTGCCTGGAAATGAATCGGCTTTTTATGAAGCACATTTTTCTTCCGGTTAAGATACTCAACAAAACTAACAATCCCGCCTTTATAGCAGAATTCTTCGGTCTTTGGCTCCCCTCTCTCATCGCTCAGAATAATCCTTAACCCGGCATTTAAAAATGCCAGCTCCCGAAGCCTCTGGGCAAGAATATCATAATGAAATTCTATGCTCTCAAATATCTTCGGGTCCGGTCGGAAGGTAATTTTGGTGCCAGTGGATTTGCTTTTCCCCATAATTTTTACCGAACCCACAGGCTTGCCCCTCTGATATTCCTGAAAATAAACCTTACCATCCCGCTTCACCTCTACCTTGAGCCATTCGCTCAAAGCATTAACCACACTTACCCCTACTCCATGAAGTCCACCAGAAATCTGATAGGTCTTGGCATCAAATTTCCCACCCGCATGAAGCATTGTCATCACCACTTCTAAACTGCTCTTTTTTGCCTGAGGATGCTCCTCTACTGGAATGCCCCGACCGTTATCCTCCACGGTCACAGAATTATCAATATGAACTGTCACCTTAATCCGGTCGCAATGACTGTTAATGGCTTCATCTATGGAGTTATCTACCACTTCAAAAACCAGATGATGCAAGCCCCGAATTCCAGTGGAGCCAATATACATTGCTGGACGCTTCCGGACCGCACTTAGCCCCTCCAGAATCTTGATACTGCTGGCGTCATATTTCCGAACTGATTTTTCTTCTGGACTGGTCAAGCTCTGCTCCTGGTCTTTAACCTCTGCTTCCACTTCTTCCTCCTTAACAAAAAATCCACTTCAATCTATTAAAATTTTAGCATATTTTGGGCTCAATCACAAGGAAAAACTTGGTCTGGGAGGTTGAATTTATGGATTTTAAGCCACAATATTTAGTGGTTTTAATTATTTTTTAATTTTATCAAGATTTCCTTATTTCAGGGAAAAAATTTTTTTGATTTTTAAAAATTTTTCTAACCAAATCAAAGAGTTAGCTTCAAGGTATCACCGGGAGAATAATCCTTGTTGGATATTTCTTGGTATGATAAATACTCTGATGAGCAATTTTCACGCAATCTTTCCCTCCTTCCCCGGCGCAGTTGCTGTTTCGGTCAAACCTCGGGAAATTGGAGCTGGAGATTTGAACCCGGATTTTTTCTCCGGGCTGGAAGGCATAACTGGTTGCCCAGAGGTCTATTTCATATTGATAAATTTTTCCCGGCTTGGTCAGGCTGGGGTGGTCATAGCTTTCCCGGTAGCGAGCCCGGACGATTCCATCTGCCAGATTAAGTGAGCGACCATCTTTTTTCACCACGCAGAGTTTGGCGGTAAAGTCCGTATCCCGGGCAGTGCTGGAGGCGTAAAGGATTACCTTGATGGGACCGGTAATTTCCAGCTCTTTTTCCACTGGTGCGGAGGTATAGACCAGAACATCTTCTCTTTTTTCCACTTGTTTTTGCTCCATTGCCCCGGCTTTTTCAATCAGGTTATTTCCGCCCACGGTTGGCACCGGGTTTTTTGGGTCATAGGTGAATTCATCCGGAGGCTCATATCCAGCGGGCTTATCAGAGCTGAGCCAGCCGTCTCCCCGGGAAGTATTGGCATTGCCTTTGCTGTGAAAGTAATAAGGAGTCCATTGAGTTCGGGCAAGGGGCCATTCATATTCATCTCTCCAGATATTTTTCCCCATTACATAGAGCCGGATTGGTGCCATATTTTCCACTTTTTCGCTTTTTTCTCCCTTCATCCAGTGGTCAAACCATTCAATCATAAACATCTTCCTGTACATTTCTAGGGCACGAGCTCCTTTTTCTGCGTTGGGGTCGCCCAGCGAGGCGTGAGCCCAGGGACCGATGATAATTCTGGTTCCGCTTCGGGCAGGCTCGGGTGCCATTTTCTTCATCTCCACAAAATCATCTAACTGCCCTTTGAGAAAAATATCATACCAGCCAGCAATCATCAGGGCAGGGGCTTTAACCTGCTTATACCGCTCAAAGAAATTGAAAACTGGATGATGATAGGCAAAACCCGGATAAGCAAAAAGATTAATCAGGCGCTCGGTTGCATCTGGATAAGGACTTCTGGGATTGGAAGCCGGTGCCAAGCCCAGTTTTACTGCCAGTTCTTCTATCTCCATTTTCCCCAGCTCTTCAAAACTGTATTTTAAATCTGGCTTCAGGGGTTTATTAAAAAATCCTTCCTCAGGTTTAACCTTCTTCCCTCCTCCCAATAAAATGCTTACCGGATTTTTTGTATTTTGTTTTCCCACCCCGGAGCTCCAGCCGGTTGCCAGCCGATAATGAAAACCTCCGCCAGTAAAAATCAGCTTATAAATACTTGGAGTGGTAATCTGGGGATAAAAGCATTTTAAATAGGGATTATTACTGGCAATTGCCCACTGGGTATAGCCAAAATAACTGGCGCCCCAGGCACCGAGATTGCCATTAAACCACTCCTGCTGAGAAATCCACTTTACGGTATCCATTCCATCCTGCTCCTCATAAACAAAAGGAATAAATACCTCTCCTTCAGAATGATAGGTAGCCCGGCAATCCTGAATTACAAAAATATATCCTCGCTGGGCAAAGAGCCTGCCGAACTCTCCCAGGATATTTTTGTTATAAGGAAGTCTGCAGAGCACCACTGGGTATTTCCCTTCTGCTCTGGGTTTGTAAATATCCGTTGCCAGCTGGAATCCATCTCTCATTGGCACCATCACATTTTTTTCCACAATTACCCGGTTCTCTGGGGAACCGAGTTCCAGAACCTGTGCCAGCATCCGGGAACAGGAATTGGTAAAGAAAACCAGAACTAAAAGCCCAAGCCCCAGAAAAATCTTCTTCATCTCTCCCCTCCGGAAAAAATTTATCCTTACTTCATAACATAGCAGGATAGCTAATGCAATAAAAATTTTGTAGATGTTTTTTCTATTTTCCTATGCAGAACTTACTGAAAATAATCTCCAGCATCTCCTCACTTACGGATTCTCCGGAGATTTCTCCTAAAAGCTCCACTGCCCTTCTCAGCTCCGAGGCAATAAACTCCTCGCTCAATCCCTGCTGGGCGGTTTTGATTGCTCTTTGGATTTGCTCCCGGGAGGCTCTTAAAAGCTCCAGCTGGCGAAGAGAAGCAACCAGAGCATCTTCTCCGGAAAGCTCCCCGGTAAAAATCATCTCCTCTATTTTTCTTTTTAGCTCTTCAATTCCCTGCCCGGTTTTGGCAGAAATTTTTAAAATTTGCTCTCCCTGAATAAAACCAGCAAGCTCTTTCTCGGAAATTTTTTGAGCCAGGTCTATTTTGTTGATGATAATCAGCCGATTTTTATCCTCGGTCTCCTTTAAAAGCTTTTGGTCGTGGTCAGTTAAAGGCTCAGAGCCATCTAAAAGAAGCAGAACCAAATCTGCCCGGGCAATTGCCTGATAGCTCCGCTCCACCCCATATTTTTCAATTTCATCTGCTTCTCTTCTAATTCCCGCAGTATCCGAAAGCCGGACCGGAACCCCGGCAATATTTACCACCTCCTCCACTACATCCCTGGTGGTGCCGGGATATGGGGTAACAATCACCCGGTCCCGCTCCAAAAGGGCATTCATTAAGGTGCTTTTCCCCACATTGGGTCTTCCGGCAATTACCAGGTTGATTCCTTCGCTTAAAATCATTCCTGCTTGAGCCCGGTTTATCAGCCGGGAAAGCTCAAAGTCTATTTCCCCAAGGGATTTGAGCAGGTCAGAAGGAGAGATAAACTCTATCTCCTCCTCAGCAAAATCCAGCCCTGCCTCCAAATCCGCTAAAACCTCCACCAGCCTCTGGCGAAGCTGGCGGGTTTTTTCTCCCAGCTCTCCAGCCAGCCCCCGCAAAGCAGAGCGAGCCGCGCTTTCGGTTTGGGCGAAAATCAACTGTGAGACCGCCTCTGCCTGGGAAAGGTCTATTCTCCCGGCTAAAAAAGCCCGCTTGGTAAATTCTCCCGGCTCTGCCAGCCGGGCGCCCTTTCTCAGCACTGCTTCCAAAACCCGCTTTAATACCACGGGTCCGCCGTGGCAGTGAAACTCCACCACATCCTCCCGGGTATAGCTCCTGGGAGCACGCATCACCAGAGCAATTACCTCATCCAGCTTCTCTCCCTCCTCCACCACCCAGCCATAACAGGCTTGATAGCCAGAAAGCTCGCTCAGGCGCTTCTTTCCCTGAAAAAGCTTATCCGCAATGCTGAGAGCGTCTTTTCCGCTGATTCTAACAATACCAATCCCGCTGAATCCGGGCGGAGTGGCAATCGCGGTTATGGTATCTGAATCTTTATCCCGCTCTCTCTCAGCCATTTTAAAGCCTCTCCTACCAGATAAAAGGAGCCAGTGATGATGATTATATCATCATCGCCCCCGGCTCGGCTCAAAATTCTAAACGCCTTTTTTAATCTCGGCTCAAAAATCACCTCACCAGAAAAATCCTCCAAAACCGGAGCGATTTTTTCAAACCGGGCGGAGCGACTTATCCCGGTATTGCAAATTACAATCTTTTCTGCCCGGGGCTTGATTGGAGCAAAAAACCCTTCCGGGTTTTTGTCCTGACTCAACCCGACAATAAAATTCCATCTCTTTTTCGGATAAACCAAGCCCAGGGTCTCCACCAGAGACCTGGCACTTTCCGGATTATGTGCTCCGTCTAAAACCAGCTTTTTCCCGGCAAACTCCAGCTGATGAAACCTGCCAGCAAGATTTGCTTCAGAAATCCCCTCAGCCAGAGCAGATTCTGAAATCTTCCAGCCCTGCTGAGAAAGAAGCTCCGATGCCAAAACACTGAGCCCGGCATTTATCATCTGAGGTCTTCCCAGCATTTTTGTCTCCAGCTCCAGATTCCGATTCTTGCCTTCCAGGACAAACTCCATTTTTTCCGGAGTAATCTTTTCTAATCTCCAGGAATAAAAATCCTCCAGAGGATAAAGCTCTGCTTTCACTTCCTCTGCTCGGCTTATAATCACCTGGCGGGCAGGCTCAGGCTGAGGAGCCATAATCACCTGAACCCCCGGTTTGATAATCATTGCTTTTTCCCGGGCAATCTGAGCCAAATCTGAGCCGAGAATATCGGTATGGTCATAGCCAATGGTGGTGATGATGGCAAGAGCTGGCTGACAGACATTGGTGGCATCATATCTTCCGCCCAGCCCGACTTCCATTACCGCAAAATCTACCTGCTGTCTGGAAAAATAAGTAAAAGCACAGGCGGTGATAAGCTCAAAATAAGTGAGCTCTCCCAGTTCTTTTCTATTTTTCAGCTTTTCAACCCCGGGCTTTAATTCCCAGATGACCTCTGCCAGCTCCGGCTCGGAAATCATCTGGTGGTCAATGGTGATTCGCTCCTTCACAGAAATTAAATGAGGGGAGGTAAAAAGCCCGGTTTTATATCCAGCCCGGCTGAGAATGGACTGAAGCATTCGGGCGGTGCTTCCTTTTCCTTTGGTGCCGGCAATATGAATTACCCGGAGCTTTTTCTCGGGCGAGCCTACCTCTTCTAAAAGTGCCCTTACCCGCTCCAGATTCATTGCCCAGCCATCATAAGGATAGCGAAGCGCCCGCTCATAATTGGTAAATTGCTCCAGAAACTCAAATGCTTTTTTAACTTTTTCCTTCATTGGCAATTTTGAGATTATGGTATATCTTGAAAAGCAAACAAGCAAGATGGATGAGGATTTCATAACCATCATTGGCGGGGGACTGGCAGGAGCAGAAGCCAGCTGGCAGATTTTGAAATATGGAGGAAAGGTCCGGCTTTTTGAAATGAAGCCGGAAAAATTCTCTCCTGCCCACCGAAACCAGAACCTGGCAGAGCTGGTCTGCTCCAATTCTTTTAAGAGCACTTCTTTAGAAAATGCCTCGGGTCTGCTTAAAACAGAAATGAAACTTTTTGGCTCGCTGGTGATGGAATCTGCGGAGAAGTTCCCGGTTCCTGCCGGGCAGGCGCTGGCAGTGGACCGGGAAAAGTTTTCTGAGTACATCACAGAAAAGCTCATCTCTCATCCAAATCTGGAGCTGATTCGCCAGGAGGTAACCAAAATCCCGGAGAGCGGAATTGTCATCATTGCCAGCGGTCCTTTGACTTCATCAGCCCTGACCAAGGAGCTGGAAAGAATCACCGGACAAAAAGGACTTTATTTTTATGATGCTCTGGCACCAATTGTTTATAAAGATTCCATCAATTTTGAAATTGCCTTTTTCCAGAGCAGGTATGGGAAAGGCGGAGATGATTACATTAACTGCCCAATGGATAAGGAGCAGTATGAGAGGTTCTGTCAGGAGCTGGTCCGGGCAGAGGTAGTTCCGCTTCGGGAGTTTGAGGAGCCAAGATATTTTGAAGCCTGTCTTCCAATTGAGGAGATGGCTCGCCGGGGAAAAGACACCCTCCGCTTTGGTCCGCTAAAGCCCGTGGGAATAAAAGACCCAAAAACCGGCAAGGAGCCTTATGCAGTGGTTCAGCTTCGCCAGGAGGACCTGGCCAGGAGCCTTTACGGGATGGTGGGATTTCAAACCCGGTTGAAATATCCGGAGCAGGAGCGGGTGTTCCGAATGATTCCCGGTCTGGAGCGAGCAGAATTTGCCCGGCTGGGAAGTATGCACCGAAACACATATCTTAACTCTCCCCGGCTCTTAAATCCAGACCTTTCTTTGAAAAAGGATGAGCGGATCTTTTTTGCCGGACAGATTACCGGGGTGGAAGGATATCTGGAGAGCTCTGCCTGTGGGATAATGGCAGGGATTTATGCTCTGCTTCGGCTGAAAAATAAAAAGCCCCGGCTCCTGGACAACCGAAGCATCATCGGAGCCTTAATTCATTATGTCACCAGCTTTCGCCAGGGAGAATTCCAGCCGATGAACGCCAACTTTGGCTTGCTCCGGGAGCTGGATTTCCCGGTCCGAAAAAAAGAGCGAAGAAAAAAACTGGTGGAGCGGGCTTTAAAAACCGTGGAGGAATATCTGGCTCAAATTCAAAAAGAGCTTACCGAATAAAGATGCAGAGATTAAAGCTGGCTCTGGGTTTTATTTACAGCTTTGCTTTTATCATCAATTTATTTCTTGCAATGGTTCTTCTGGGAGTGCCCCTTTATGCTCTTCGCCTGAAAGCAGGAAATCTGGAACTGGGGTATCTGGGCGGACTGGGAGCTCTGACCTATACCCTTTCTGTGCCTTTATCCGGCTGGCTTTCTGACCGGCTGAGTAAAAGACTGCTTTCTTTTCTCGGAGCAATGATTTTTGGCTTGAGCGTGCTTTTTATTCCCTGGGTGGAGAAGCTCAATTTTCTTTATCCTTTTGTGTTCGGGTATTCTCTGGGCTTGGCTTTAATCTGGCCGGCAATGGAATCCCGGCTCAGCCTTCTGGTTCCCGGAGAAAAGCTCAGCAAAATTGCGGGGTGGTATAATCTCAGCTGGTGTCTGGGCTTTATTTTCGGACCCTATCTGGCGGGCTGGCTGTTTGAAAGAAAGCTGGAGCTGGTCTTCTGGGGAGCAGGTCTGGGCGGGGTGCTCTTTTCTTTTCTGGCGATTTATCCTCCTGCCCAAAGAGCCAGCCAGACCACTGGCTACACCGAAGAATCAGGTCCGGTTTATTTTCTCTATCTTTCCTGGCTGGCAAACATAATGACCTATTTCTTTCAGGGAATCCTTCGAAACATCTTTCCCAAATTAGGAGAGGGTCTGGGACTATCCAGCTCTCAGCTGGGAATTCTTTTTCTGGTGATGTCTCTGGGGCAGGCAAGCTTTTTTGTGATTTTGAATCTTAGTAGAAGATGGCATTTTAAATTTCTGCCTTTAGTCCTGGCTCAGCTGGGAGCATTTTCCGGGCTGGTAATAATCGGTCTTTCCAGCAAATTATCTGGTTTTATTCCCGGATTTTTTCTGGTTGGCTCTGCCAGCGGGGTAACCTATTTTTCCAGTCTATATTATGCCATCAGCCTTTCTCAAAAACGAGCCGGGGCAAGGAGCGGATGGCATGAGTTTTTCATCGGGGCTGGAGCTCTTACCGGTCCGGTTCTGGGCGGAGTATTTGCGGAATTTATTGGAGAGCGAAGTCCTTATTTTATTGGCGCCGGGATGATTCTGGGAGCTATTCTGATTGAGCTCTGGTATTATAATAAATCCCGAGCTTAGCCAGGAAATTCCTCCAGACCTCCTCTTCCAGATATTCCGGCTGGGGCTGGGGATTGATATTCTCACTTAGCCAGCGATAAAACTTTTTCTTTTCCTCACCCACCAAAACCACCTTTCCCTGATAGCCTTCAATTCCCTGAACATAAGGGCAATCATCCGGAAACAACCCTGCCTCAACTGTCTTTCTCTCCACCCGCTGGCACCAGGGAGCAAGCTGATGCCGGTCCGGATAAATCCGGCAGGTAGCTTTTCCTCCAGCATCCAGCTCCAGATATTTACAGGGAAGCTCCTTGATAATCACCAGCCTGCCCTTATACCGCACCGAACCATAACAGCAAAGCCCGCACCTCCGGCAAAGCTCTTCCTCCTTAAATCTCTGCTCTATTTCCGGCGGGATTTTTAAAGCCCTTTTTGAGCGGAAAATATCAGTTAAAAGATTTATGCTCACTTTGCTTTGGGCTCAACCAGTTCTATCTGGTATCCGTCCGGGTCCGTGATAAAACAAATTTTATCTCCCTGGGGAGTGGTGGTAATCTGACAATCTCCTGCAATTCCCTGAGAGCGAAGCCGGGAGAGAAACTGCTCCAAATCCTCCACCTCCAGCCCGAGATGTAAAAAGCCATTTCCCAGCTCAGGAGGAGAAGTATCATCCCAGTTAAAAACCAGCTCCAGTTCCGCACCGTTATCTGCCTGTAAAAACAGCAAAGTGGAGCGAAACTTCTCCAGTTCAATTCTTCTTTTTTCCTTAAAACCTAAAGCCCGATAAAAAGACAAAGAACGAGATAAATCACTCACCCGCAAACTGATATGACCGAGCTTCATTTTTTATTTTTTAGCAGATTTTAAGCCAAGCTTCAATTGATTTGTTTAGGAAAATAATTCCTGCTAAATTTAGTTCCAAAATCGCCTGCTCGGAGGGAGAAATGATTGGGGAGGAGCCAGAAATCAAGCATCTGGTAATAATGGTCACCACTCCGGACAAAGAACAAGCAATAACCATTGCCCGAACTCTGGTTTCAGAAAAACTCTGTGCCTGCGTGAACATTATTGAACCCATCACCAGCATTTATACCTGGAAAGGAAAAATAGAGCAGGACCGGGAAGTTTTAATGCTGATCAAGACCCGGGATGCTCTGTTCGGTAAACTTACCGCCCGAATCAAAGAACTGCACTCTTATGATGTTCCTGAGATTATTGCCCTGCCGATTCTGGCAGGAAATCCCAGCTATTTAAAATGGATTGATGAAGTATGCGGAAATTATTTGATTGATTGACCCCGCAGATACAGAGCCTTCATTGCCAGAACCGCTCGCTCCGGGCTGGGATAACAGGGAATCCCCAAATCCTGCACTAAAGCCACCGCGCTATCTTCTCTCCCCATAAAGGAGCTAGAAACTATTGGTTTGGAGAATCTGGCAGGAAGCTGAGCCAGTTTTTTTAAAATCCCTCTTAAATAACCGCTCAGTTCTTCTATGGGAATTTTTAATCGCCCGTGGCTCGCCTGAACAAAATGAGTGTAATAGCTCTCTCCTTCTATTCCGTGAAGAATCAGTCCGTCCACCTCGCCAGAAGAAAGAATCAGCTCAGGAAGCTGAAAATAAAGTGCATCCAGATTCACGGAAAAAGTCATATCCACCGGATTACGGGCGGAACCAGTAGCAGGAATTAACTGACGAATTCGTTTTTGTAGCTTTGGAGAAAATTCCCTCACTTCAAACCCGGCTCGCTCGCAGGCATCTGCCAGAGAAGTAGCAGGACCGCCGGAATGAGTGCAAATGGCAATTCTTTTACCTTTAAGCGGAGGCTGGGTAGCCAGGGCAAAAGCCCATTCATAAAGGCTGGCAACATCTGGCGCCCGAATAATCCGGCACTGATTAAACACCCCCTGATAAATCTCATCCGAACCAGATAAAGCTCCAGTATGGCTCACCCCGGAGCGTGCCCCGGCTCTGGTGCCGCCAACATAAAGGGCAACTATCGGCTTCTTCCGGCTCACCCTTTTAGCAACTTTTAAAAATTCCCGGGGCTTGCGAATTCCTTCAATATAAAGAGCAATGGATTTTACCTGCTCATCTTCCCCGTAGTATTCAATGGCATCCACAATATTCAGGTCTGCTTCATTTCCCAAACTGACCGCTCGGGCATAGCCAATTCCGCTCTTTTCCAGCCAGGGAAGAACCTGGGTGACAT
The DNA here is from genome assembly GCA_964553915.1 of uncultured bacterium. Lineage (GTDB taxonomy): Bacteria > RBG-13-61-14 > RBG-13-61-14 > RBG-13-61-14 > DRUE01 > CAZKMM01. Next base: position 2,128 of record CAZKMM010000020.1, on the reverse strand, counting down.
AAGTCCCGCTATGCGATGCCAAACCAATGTATCCGGGATTTTGCTTATAGGGATACATTGTGGTATTGAGCGGGAGCCAGGGATTGATAATTCCAATGCAGTTTGGTCCCACAAATCTGATGCCATAAGACCGGGCGATTTTTACCAGTTCCTGCTCCTTTTCTCTCCCCTCCTCACCAACTTCCTTAAAACCCCCGGAAATAACAATTGCCCGCTGACATCCCCGCTCCCCTAAATCCTTAAATACCTCAAGAACCGCATCCCGGGGAATGGTAATCAGGGCAAGGTCCGGAGCTTCTGGTAATTCTCGTGCAGAAGGATAAGCTTTCAATCCCTGAACCTCGCTCAATTTCGGATGCACCGGATAAACCTTCCCCTGATAGCCACTGCTTAAAATGTTCAAAAGCTGATAGGTGCCCATTGTGGTGGGCTTGTTGCTCGCACCAAATACCGCGATGGAGCGAGGATGAAAAATCCGATGAAGAGGATGATTTTCTTTACTACTCATTAGAACTTCTCGGTTAATTTATTATAAACAAAATTCACAGATAATAAAGAACGCTTCTTTTCCCTGCCTGTTTTATCTGGCGAAAAATCTGCTCAAACAGCCCTTCCAGAAGTTGAGAAATGCCCCGAGAACGCTCCTGGGAAGGAAAAAAGGGAATCTCTGCCAGCACCGGAACCCGGGAGAATTCTTCAATCTGGCGGATATTTTCCAGAGAGCCGGGAATCTCTCCCGGCTGGGTTTGATTGAGCAGAACTCCCAGAACCTCCAGCCCCCGTCTCCGGGCAGATTCCACTGTGAGCAGGGTTTGATTTATTACCCCGAGACGATTCTCTGCCACAATTAAAACCGGCAGATGCATCGGACGAATTAAATCCGCAAAAAGAAAATTCTCATTCACCGGCACGAGCAATCCTCTGGCTCCTTCCACTAAAATAAGGTCAAACTCACCTGCCAGCTCGTCAAAAATCTGGTAGATTTTTTCAAATTCAATCCTTTTTCCTTCTGCCCGAGCAGAAGCATAAGGAGAAGCAGGGAGAGAAAACCGGTAAGGCACCACCAAATCCAGAGGCAGACCGGCACCGCTTGCCTCAAGGAGCTTGAGCCCATCCTGAGGAATTAACCTGTTATTTTCCCACCTGCAACCGGTCTCCACTGGTTTAAATACCCCGACCTTTAAGCCCCGGGCTCGGGCAATGCCAGCCAGGGCACAGCCCACTTCAGTTTTTCCCACCCCGGTATCGGTCCCAATTATAATCAAACCATAATAAATCATCAGTTTATAGCCTCACCACTTTTATTTTTTCCTGCTCAGAGAATTCATTGCTCTGGCTCTAACCCCAGATTCTCCAGTAGTTTTAAATCCTCTTCCGGACTTCTTCCCTTTTGGGTGAGATAATCTCCAATGATAAAGCCGGTGGCTCCTGCGGGAAAGAGCCAGCTCTGGAAATCTCCTAAAATCTCTTCTCTTCCTCCGCAAATAATCAAATGAGTCCCTGGAAGCATCAGCCGGAAAATGGTAATGATTTTTAAAGCATCCAGCGGAGAGAGCTTTTCCTGGCTTTCCAGCGGGGTTCTGGGAATGGGAATGAGAAAATTAAGCGGGACCGAATCCGGCTTTAACTTTGCCAGCTCCACCGCAAGCCCTATCCGGTCTTCCCAGCTCTCTCCCAAGCCAAAAATCCCTCCAGAGCAAACCTTCAGTCCCAGCTCCTTTGCGGTCTTTACCACCTGATAGGATTCTTCCCAGCTATGAGTGGTGCAAATTTGCGGATAAAAATTCCTGGAGCTTTCCAGATTATGATGATACCGAACCAACCCGGCTTCTTTCAAAAGCTCCAGAGCAGAGTCCGGGATAATCCCTAAAGAGGCACAGGGCTCCAGACCCAGCCGGGCAATCTCTTTTACTGCCCGGACAATCTCTTCCAGCTCCTTTTCGCTTTTAATTCCTTTCCCGCTGGTGACGATGGAAAATTCTCTGGCTCCGCTCTCCTTTGCCCTTTGGGCTGACTCCACCAGTTGAGAGGCAGAAAGGAGCGGATAACTGTTAATCTCGGTTTTCCAGTGCAAAAACTTACAGTCCTCCGGGCATCTGCCGGATTTGGCATTAACTATCCCGCAGAG
>CAZKMM010000019.1:0-28047 GCA_964553915.1 uncultured bacterium | reverse complement strand
GGAAATTTTAGAGAAATTCTTTTATCCCCGTTCTCTGGCGATTATCGGGGCGACCCGGACTCCAGGGTTTGGGTTCGGGATTCCTGCTTTTTTAAAGCGTCAGGGCTGGCTGGAGCGGACTTATCTGGTCAATCCCAAGGGCGGGGAGATTGAAGGGAGGAAGGTTTATACCAGCATAGAGGAGCTTCCGGGGGGAATAGATTTAGCGGTGGTGATGGTTCGTGCGGAGCTGGTTCCGGAGGTTCTGGCAGAGCTGGGAAGGAAGGGAATTCGCCGGGTAATTATAGAGAGTGCGGGTTTTGCAGAAATCGGCGAGAAGGAAAGACAGGAGGAGCTTTTAAGAATTGCCCGGGAATATGGAATTCGGATTATTGGACCCAATTGTGTTGGGGTGGTGAACACTGAGAACCGATTTGCCACGATTGAGGTGATAGATAAGGCGCTGGAGCCGGGCGGGGTAGCAATCATTGCCCAGAGCGGGGTTTTTGGGAATATTCTTTTAGACCATCTTCCGTCTCAGGGGATAAAAATTGCCAAGGTTGCCACTTTAGGGAACAAGATAGATTTAGATGAAGCGGATTTTCTGGAGTATTTTGCTTTAGATGGGCAGGTTCGGGTGATTATGGTCTATCAGGAGGGGGTGAAGGATGGGAAGAGGTTTATTTCTGCTTTAAAATCTGCCTGCAGGAAAAAGCCGGTGGTGATTTTGAAATCCGGCAGAACCCCCTTTGGGAGCAGAGCAACCCTTTCCCATACTGGCAGTCTTTCTGGCGAAGACCGGATTTATGATGGAGCCTACCAGCAGGCAGGAGCGATTCGGGCGGAGAATCTTCAGGAGATGCTGGCAGTGGTTCGGGCACTTTCTCAACAGCCAGCAATGAAAGGAAAGAAGGTGGGGATTATCACCACTTCTGGCTCTCTGGGGGCGATGTGTGCGGATGCTTTGTATCAGGCGGGTTTTCAGCTTTCGGACTGGAGCTTAGAAACCATCCAGGAACTTAAAAGAATTGCTCCGGGCTGGATTAATCTAAAAAATCCCCTGGATGTGGGACCGAGCGGAATTTTTGCCCAAGCCCTGAAAATTATCCTCCGAGACCCAAATCCAGACGCTTATATTCTGATTCCAGTGATTCCTTACGGAGCAATAGAAATCTGGCGGAGATTAGGACTTCAGGCAGGAATGTATTTTGGAAACTGGAAGGAAATGCTGGGAAAAACCCCGGATAAGCCAGTACTTGCCATTCTGCTGGGATACCCGGATTTTATAGAAGAACTGAAAGAGCTGGCAGGAGATAGAATTACCACTTTTTCCAGCCCGGAGCTGGCGGTGAAATCTCTTTCTGCCCTTTTTCGGGCACGGCTCTGCTCTCATTTTTATAAATAGCTGAAAAAAAATAAAAATAGAGGAGCGAAATCTCGCCCCTCTGTAGATAAACTTCACCCTTTCCGCCCGCCTAGTTCGGGCGGGTATCGGCTAAGCGGGGTGCGGATTTATTTGGTGTATCCATAATAGTCGTGGTCAAAACTTACTTCAACTGCGTTCATTGCGATGTTGGCGTTGATTTCCCGACAACTCGGGCAGATGCGGTTGAAATTGCCCTCGCTCAAGAACTCACGACCACAGCGCAGGCACTCCCGCTTAACCCTGCGCTTCCGCCTCCGCCTTTTCACGTTTCTTGCCATCTTAATTACCTTACCTCCTATATTTTTATCGGTTTTAATCTATAAAAAATTACCACCGCGAGCCCTATTTTGAGCCTCCTCGCATTACCGCCCCTCCAAGGTAATGCCAGAAGGCTGACCGGGACGCTGGTGGCGAACTTTTTTTTCCTTATTTTTAGATTAAAAAAATAACCAAAAGTTCCAGTTTATCTTCAAAAGAACCATTTTTTCTGGCTATATTATGCATTATCTTTGCCAAATTGTCAAGGTTTTTTGGAAAAAAATTGAAAAAAAGTTCTAAGATGTTGAATTTAAAGTGAAAAAATTTTAATGGAAAACTAATTTTTAGTTCAAAAAAAGAAATTCTAATCTATGAACTGGCGGTTTTTTCTGAGTTTCTGGCGATAAGCCAGTTCCGAAGGGCAATGAGTGCTTCAATAAAAAGCCAGATTACCATTATTAAAATGATAATCCCGATGATTACCAGTGCCCAGTTTTTATTTTTATAAAATCCGGTGAGCTGAATAATTAAAGCCCAGCTGGTAAAAATCATCACCCCAATCATAGGTATAAGGGTATAAACAATTGGTCTTTTGTGGAACAGGAGATATAAGGTGGCAATGAGAAGTCCGAGCCCTGCAAGCATCTGGTTGGTGGAGCCGAATAATTTCCAGAGCACGCTTCCCACTGGCTCGCCCCGAACCTTTAGCAGGGCAAAAAATCCTATAGCTCCCACGGCAAAAATGCTGGCAACAAACCGGTTGCCCAGAAATTCTGCAACTACCTTACTGCCAAAGCTTTTTCCCAGCTCTTCTATGTTGTATCTGAGCAGGCGGGTGCCGGTGTCCAGGGTGGTCATCGCAAAGCTTACCACCACCAGAGCAAACAGGGTTCTTCCCAGAGATTCCGGGATGCCCAGATGGGAGAGAATGATTGCGGTTCCCTGAATAAAATGAGGCAGGGCAAGTTTGCTGGCATTTGCCCAGGTGGAATATTCCTGCGCCCAGCTGGATTTCACCAAGAGAGCAGAGGTGCAGGCAAGGATTACTCCCACACTCAGGGTGCTTTCAGTGAGCATTCCTCCAAAGCTGATAAACTTGGCATCCTTCTCGGTTTCTATCTGTCGGGCAGTGGTGCCGGAACTGACCAGATTATGAAATCCGCTGATGGCTCCGCAGGCGACCACAATAAAGATAAACGGGATTAACCGAGGAGCATCCGGGATATTGACCTGAAGCGCAGGGGCTGTAATCCGGGGATGAAAGACCAGAAGCCCCAGATAGATTAAAAATAAACCAATAAAAAGAAGATAGGAATTGATATAATCCCGGGGCTGGAGCAGAACCCAGACCGGAAGCACGCTGGCAAAGTAGGTATAAAACAGAAGGATATATATCCAGTATTCAAATTTAATTCCCAGAATCGGATGTTTATATCCCAGCCAGAGCGAGCCGAACATTAAGAGCAAACCAATAATGGTAGCAGGAAAAAGTCCGACCTTTTTTGCCCGATTGACCAGCACCCCGATAATAATGGCAATAAAAATCAGGCTGAAAACCGGAATTACCGCATCTGGTTGACCTCCCTGGTTCAGGGGCTTGGCAAACAAATGCCCTACCCAATGAGCAAATACCCCCATTGCTAAAGAAACTACAAAAAAGATAATCAGCAAGAACAGCACCCGTGCCCGCCGGCTGATGATTTTCTCAGTTAGCCCGCCAATGCTCATTCCCTGATGCCGAAGCGAGAGAAAATTGGTGGCAAAATCATGCACTGCCCCAAAAAAAATACCTCCCAGAACCACCCAGAGCAGGGCAGGAACCCAGCCCCAGACCACCGCGATTGCAGGTCCGACAATCGGACCTAAGCCGGCAATAGAAGCAAAATGATGCCCGAAGAGAATCTCTTTTCGGGTGGGAACATAATCTATTCCATCTTTGAATTGATGAGCTGGAGTGGGACGGGAAGGGTCTATTCCCAGGACCCTTTTCTCTATTAATCCGCCATAAAACCGATAGGCGAAAAGGAAAATAAAAATAACTGCCAGAGCAATTACTACTGAATTCATTTTTTACCTCCCAGAAACTACTTTACGGAAAGAAAAGCCGATAAAGGGCACCAATCACAAAAAGAGCGAGCAGAGCATATACCAGCCACACAAGCCATTTCACCGGCTGGTCTGCTCCGCAGGCAGGACAGATTTTTTCTCCTTCTTTAAGCTCAGTTCCGCACTCCACGCATTTATGATTTTCTTGGCTCATTTTCTTTTAAAGATTTCGCCGGGAAGCTCCCGGGAAGGATTTATCCCCATCCATTCTTTTTTCTTTTCTTCCACAATTTTTTTATTCTGCTCAAGTTGAGTAATAAACACTTCTACCAGATTAGGGTCAAACTGGGTGCCGGAGCATCTCCTCAACTCTTTGATTGCTTCTTCCTGAGTAAGGGCTTTTCGGTAGGGACGGTCTGAGGTCATCGCATCATAAGCATCAGCAATTGCCAGGATTCTGGCACCCAGGGGAATTTGCTCAGCTTTTATTCCGGTGGGATATCCGGAGCCGTCATACCATTCATGATGATGATAAACCAGAGGAACAATCTCCTGCAAGAAATGAATTTGCTCTAAAATCTGTTTTCCCATTGTGGTATGGTCTTTAAACATCTCGTGTTCCTGTTTGGTGATTTTTCCCGGTTTGTTCAGGGCTTCCAGGCGAATCCCGATTTTTCCAATGTCATGAAGCAATCCAGCCCATTCTATTTTTTCCTGCTCCTCTTGAGGAAGCCCAATTGCCTGAGCAATTAAAAGCGCATACTCGGTAACTCGGCGAGAATGACCTGAGGTATATTTATCTTTGGCTTCCAGGGCACTTACCAGTCCTTCTATGGTTTCCCGGAAAGTCCGGCGAAGATTCTGATAAAGCCGGGCATTTTCTATTGCCTGAGCAGCTCGGTCTGCCAAGATAATTAAAAGCTTTGCCTGACCCTCACTGAACCGATAATTCCTCCGATAACTGTAAACACAAACCACCCCGACAATCTGGTCTTTGATTCTAAGCGGAACCGTAAGCAGACTGGAAAGTCCCTTTTTTTCTGGAAGGGTTTTAAAATATCTTTTTAATTGAGCGGAGCTTAAAATTAAATATGGCTTATTCTTAAAAGCCTGGTAAAGCTTCTCTTGATTTATACTCCCATAGCCGTCCGCTTCTGCTCCAACAGAGTCCGGATAAATGAACTGCTCAATTATCTGGGTTTCATATTCTGCTGGCTCTTCCAGAAATACCGAAACCACATCTGCTCCCAGCTCCTTGAGAACGGTATCTGCCATCACCCGAAGGACATTTTCTAAATCCAGGCTCCGGTTAACCGCCTCACTCAATTCATAGAGGTTCATCACCTCTTTAAGCCGAATATTTTCCCGCTCCAGCTGTTGCTGGTTGATTGCCCGGCGAAGGATTTGAAGAAGTTCATCCACTTTAAAGGGCTTCATAATATAATCAAAGGCACCGAGCTTGATTGCCTCTACCGCACTATCCACGGTGCCGTAGCCGGTCATTATGATTACTATGGTATCCAGTTTCTTTTCCTTGATTTCTTTAAGCAGGTCTATACCGCTGATTCCCTCCATTTTCAGGTCAGTAAGCACAACATCAAAATGGCTTTTGGAAAGCTGGTTTAGGGCTTCTTCTCCGCTGGCAACGGTTTCCACAATAAAGTTTTCACTGGTAAGAAAATCACTTAACACTTCACGCACCACCTGTTCATCATCCACTACTAAAATCCTTTGGCTTTCTTTTCCCAGGATATATTCCATCACTTTTTATATTAACAAACCGAGATAATCATCGTCAACCTAAATTGAGTAAAATATGTTAAACTCTTCTAAAAATGATATAAAAGAGGAGGAGGAAAAGATGAGGAGCAGGTTAGTGGAAAAATTGGGAATGAAGCTTCAGCCAGTAGCAATTCTCTGGAGCGAGCAAAAGCCAGAAGGTGCGGTTCAATTCAAGCCCGGCGCCCGCTCCTGCGTGATGTTCTTATATGCTCAAACTGCTAAAAAAGGAAAAATTGTGGTTTTTGACCGGGAGAGTTGTGGCTGTCCTGGTGGGGGAGTGGGATTGGGGTTTGGCAATTGCTATCTTAATTTTCCCGGCGGGGTTGAGGTATTTTGTTATTTTCTCTCCTGTGGAAATTTAAGCTGGGAGAAAGGTAAAGAATTCTGCCAGAATCTTAAGGGAAAGATTCCGGAGGAATTATGGGAGGAGCTGGCTTATGGGGAGCGATATATTAAGAACCCGGAGCTGGTTCGGGATTTTATTGACCAGCTTCCGATTCGGGAGGTTCCTGCTCGCTATGTGATTTTTAAGCCGTTGGATTTAGTGGAGCCGGAGCAAGAGGAGCCGGTGGTGGTGAGTTTTCCGGTCAATCCGGACCAGCTTTCTGCTCTGGTGGTAATGGCAAATTATAGCAGGCGAGGGGTTGAACGGGTTCGGATTCCAATGGGAGCGGGCTGTCAGCAGGTCGGGATTTTTGCCTATCAGGCAGGTGAGGCAGAGGAGCCTTATGCAGTGGTGGGACTCACCGACCTTTCTGCCCGGGTTAATGTTCGCAAGATTCTCGGAAAAGATATTCTCACCTTCACGGTTCCCTGGAAGATGTTTCTGGAAATGGAATCCGAGGTTGAGGGAAGCTTTCTGGAGCGCACCACCTGGAAGAAGTTGCGGGAAGAATAATTTTATTTCATAAGGGAATTTACCAGCTCAACCAGGATTTTGCTCAGATTTTTTTCTTCAAATTGTTCCACCCATTTTTGGTTTCTTTCCGGGATTTTCTTTTCTTTCCAGAATTGAAAAAGCTGAAAAATCGCCTCCGCGGTCTCCTCAACCTTTCCGGAGGAACAAATAATTACCCCTCCAGCTTTTTTTAAAATCTCTGCGCTCTCTCCTTCTGGCAGAAGGGCAAGAATCCAGGCTGGGGAGCGAAGATACTCAAAGACCTTTCCCGGCACCACAAAGCTTTCTTTTTCTCCGGCTAAAATGAGCACCAGAGCAAAAGCTCCCAGCATCCAGCCAAGCGCCTGAGAATGGGGCAGATATTCCTGCACCTGAACCCATTCAGAAAGCTCAAAGTTTTGAATCAGGGAAAGATGCTCGGGATTAAATTGTCCCACCATCCAGACCTTTAGCTCTTTTTTTATTTCTGGATGTTTTTTTAAAGCGAAGCGAAGTGAGCGAAAAAAGACCTCAGGAGATTGTGGTCCGTAAAAAGCTCCCAGATAGAGCAGATTAAATCCGGGGAGGTTTTTCTTTTCCGCTTGAGCAAAATCCTGCTCCCGATAGCCATTGGGGAGATAATGAAATTTGCTTTCCAGCCCTGGGTATGCATCTTGCCAGTTTTTCAGCCCATAGGCGGTGCTGATAAGCTCTGCATTTTTGACCACGATTTTTTCCAGAACCTGATTGAGCTTACAATGGGCATTGGTGGGAAAGGCAAGAAAAGGATGTCTTGCCCAGGCGTCTCTAAAATCTGCCAGCCAGGGGATTTTAAAAATTTTTTTTAAAGCCAGTCCTACCAGCTGGACACTGTGAGGGCTTGAGCTGGTAATAATTAGAGCGGGCTTTTCTTTTAAGATGATTCTGCTTGCTCGCACCAGGGCAAAGGGTAGCCAGCCGATGTATTCATCTGGAATCAAAAGCCAGTTTCTCAGCCGGGAAAACATCCTCCAGAGCCATTTAAAAAAAGCGGATGAAGAAGTGGAGCTCGGCTGGGTGATTTGAGGAGATTTTTTCCGGGAAAAAAATCGGGCAAGAAGATAGGCAATCCGCTTGGGGTCAAGAGATTCGGTGCGGTAAATCCTTGCCCGATTTTCCACTTCGGAAAGAAGTGAAGAATCTTTTGCCCGGGATAAAGAAGATTTGACCGTAAGCACCAGCACCTCAAATCCCTGCTCTGCCAGGGCTTTGGTAATTCTAACCAATCTCGGACTCCCTCCCCCGGGTGCCGGCGGATAAATGTAAGAGATAATTAAAACTTTTTTAGGCATAGTTTTTCTGGAATATATCTTTAATATTTTTCTGGGTCAAATTTTTATTTTTCATTCCCCGGGGTCTGAAACTGAAATTTCTCGCTTGACCACTAATAGAAAAAGGCTATAAGCTAATATTTAGATTTTAGCAGGGAGGAAGAGAATGCGTGGAATAAAATGGCTGGGCAGGGTAATGATTTTAATCTTTTTGCTTTTCAGTTTTGCCTGTAAGAAAAGTGAAGAGCAAAAAGAATCCAAAACCGAGCTTCCACCTCCGCCTCCAAAGGTGAGCAAAGAGGTGCTTCCTTCTCCAGAAGTGGAAAAAGTGGCTCCGGCAAAGCCAGAGCCTCTTCCTCCTGAGAAATATTATCAATTTGAGCTGGAGTGGAGAAAGATTCAAAAAGCAATGCAGGATAAATATCTGGAGCTGGTAAAATCTGCACAGAAATTTACTCCGGAGCTGGAAGAGAAATTAAAGACTCTTGACCAGGAAATGGCAGATAAATATGGACAGTTGAAAAGTAAATATCAGATTACCTTTCTGGACCTGCAAAGAACCATCTCCAAGCCGGAATCTAAAAAAGCTCTGGAAAAATATCTTGCCAAGCATCCGGAGATAAAAAAAGAGCTGGACGAGCTGGAGCAAAAGATGAACGAACAAAAGAAAGAATATCAGAAAGAATTAAATCGGCTTTTAAAAGGACAACTTCCCCCTACAGAGGAAGGCTGTCCGGAGTGTGAAGAAGGAGAGAAATATTAATTAAAAAGTTTCTTCAGGGAGGATAATGTAAAGAATAAAGGCTTCGCCATCCCGGGCTAAAAGGTTTTTTCAGCACCGCTTCTATTTCTTCTCTGGGTCTCTGGCTCAGTTCCTCTGCGGGAGGAAGTTTTCCGGGAGGAAATGCAGTCATTATATCTTTGACCAGTTTCTCTATGTAATCCAGGAGCGCTTCTACTCCTGGCTTGGCTTTTTCTGGGTCCGCCTTGCTTGCTTTTCCCACCACTCCCTCGGGATAAGCAGAAAACTCTGCCGGGGAACATCCTGCCTGCCCATACCAGGCAATCGGGCGATGGAGCAGGCATCCGGCTTTATCAATATGTCCATCCGGGAGATAGCCCCGGGGCTCAGTATCCACCGCATCTTCCATTTTAATCATCTCGGGAAACAGGCAGAGCGACCAGCTGGTCTCCACCTCATCCGCATGGATAAAATGGGTTTCATAAGCTCCGCCTTCTTCTCTGGTTTTAAAATGCTCGGGAATGGCATGATACCAGTTGAGATTAACCAAAACCGCAGGAACCTGATAAGTCTTCATAAATTGATGAATCGCAGTGGGTATCACATATTCCTGACCATGCCCATTTAAAATAATCTGTTTTCTGAACCCCATATTCCAGAGCCCGGCAATCATTGCCCGAAGCATTCCAATAAAAATTTCTTCCGGAACCACAATTGTGCCCGGCATTCCCATATGATGAAAAGGATGAGAGCCATACCAGAGCGGTTGGGCAACCACACAGCCGGTTTTAAGTGCCACCTGCTCTGCCATTCTCGTGACCAGAAAAGTATCCTCGCCAATGCAGGCGTGAGGTCCGTGGTTCTCAGTGGAACCAACCGGTAGTATTACCAGGTCGCATTCATCCAGTTTCTTCTGAATCTGCTTCCAGGTCATATTTTGTAAATATACTCCATCTGCCAGGTCCAGATGTCCGCCTTTTGGAGGTATTTCCCACTTACTCATTTCTCTCCCTCCTTATTGAATTTTAATTCAGAGTAATGAGAATGCCGATTCCTGCTGGCTCGCCTTTTCTTTCCGGGAAAATTGGAACCAGAGTAGTTGTTTCCAGGGAAGATTTTTTCTTTTCGGTGCGGTGCCATCGTTTTTCATAAGGATAGTCATCATGGGCACGGGAGACTGAATACCCCACAATCATTCCCAGCCCGGCGCCCATCACCACATCACTGAACCAGTGAACATCGCTTTCCATTCTGCAAAGCCCGGTATAAAGTGCCAGAGCATAAGCAGGGATGCCCCAGGTATGTCCGAGCCGATGGTCAATTACCGAGGCAAAAGTAAAGCTGGCAGAGGTATGACCTGAGGGAAAAGAATCCAGCCCGGACTCATCCGGTCGCTCCCTTCCCACCACTGCCTTAAAGATGGTGGTGAGAATGCCATTGATAATCCCGGCTTCCATCAGAACTTCGCCGGTGGAAGCGATTTTTTGATTTTTTGCCCAGAGCCCGACTCCCCAGAAAGATAAAGCCAGCCCTGCCTGGGTAAGACCATCTCCCCAGGTATTTCCTACCACCTTCCAGTCGCCGAGCGGGTCATATTCCAGCCACCAGTTGCGAACCTTTTCATCCTGAGTAAAGGCAACTCCGGCTAAAGTGGTGCTCAGGGCAAAATAGGGAACATTCTGGTCAGAAAAGACCGCTTTGGTTCCCTCCCAGAGATGAGGAAGAAGGATATCTATAAAATATTCTTTGGGCTGAGGGTGGGCTATTATGTTTGTTTTTTGCCTTTTTTCTTTTGCCACCACTCCCCCGGGAAGGATAAGAATCAGCATAAGAGAAAGGCAAAACTTTTTCATTGTTCGCTCCTTTTCAGGTTATATCTGTGCCTGAGAGGTAATCTGAGCCTGGATGGTCTTTCCGCTCGCTTTATCTTTAGCAGAGACAGTTAAAATCCCATCGGTATCTACCGAGAAGGTCACTTCAATTTTTACCTCTCCTTTGGGTCGGGGAGGAAGTCCGGTAAAGGAGACAATGCTTAAAAGCTCATTATCTTCTGCCTTGGGGCTTTCTCCCTGCATTACCACCAGCCGAACCGAGGTCTGATTGTCCTTATGAGTGGTGAAAATCTGGCTTTTTTTAACTGGCACCGTGGTATTTTTGGGGATGGTCACCTTGAATCTGCCGTTCGGAAGGGCTAAGCCAATGGAAAGAGGAACCACATCCAAAAGTAAAATCCCGGTCTCGCCCCGGGTGATAATATCTGCCATAATCGCAGCTCCGACTGCTACCACTTCATCAGGATGCACGCCCTTGGAAGGATTTTTCCCAAAATAAGAGCGGATTTTCTCCCAGATTAAAGGCATCCGGGTCTGTCCGCCCACCAGGACAATTTCATCTACCTGGTCCGGGGTTAGCCCAGCATCATCCAGAGCTAACTGGCAAATATCTAAGGTTTTATCTACCAGGGGCTCGGTGAGTCTTTCCAGCTCCTCCCGGCGGAGGCGGTATTCCAGATTGATGGGACCCTCTGCTCCCTGAGCAATAAAAGGCAGTTTAATTTCCGCTTCCTTTCTGATGCTAAGTTCTTTTTTCGCTTCCTCACAAGCGATTCGCAGTCTTTGTAGCGCTACTGGCTCGGAAGAGAGGTCTATGCCGGTTTCTCTTTCAAATTTTTCTGCCAGGTATTCTACCAGCCGATTATCAAAATCCACTCCACCCAGGAAAGTATCCCCGGCAGTGCTCAAAACCTGATACACCTTCTCCTCAACATTCATCAGCGTGACATCAAAGGTTCCGCCCCCAAGGTCGTAAATCAGAAGATTTTTTTCCACCCCTTTTCGGTAGCCGTAAGCTAAAGCCGCGGCGGTTGGCTCGTTAATAATCCTGACCACCTCCATTCCTGCCATCTCTCCAGCTTTTCTCACCGCGGCCCGCTGGCGGTCATTAAAATAGGCAGGAACCGTAATTACCGCTTTGATTTCCTCATCCTCCAGATATTCCTGGGCGACCTTTCGGATGTAATTGAGAATCAGGGCACTGATTTCCGGAACTGTAAAGGGTCTTTTATTGCCTAAAACCTCTACCTCTCCTCCTTTTCCCTCAACAATCTGATAGTAATAACTTTCTTTGACCTTCTGCACTATCCAGGAACGGTATTTTCTTCCTAAAAGCCTTTTTGAGCCCTGAATGGTATTTTCCGGGTTGGTAAGAGACTGCCGAACCGCATCATATCCCACCAGAAGCTCATCTTCCGGAGTAAATGCCACCACACTGGGAATGGTAAGATAACCTTTACTGGAGGGAATGATTTTGGGCTGACCTTTCTCTACAATGGAGGCGCAGGTATTGGTGGTGCCGAGGTCAATGCCGATAATCTTCATTTTTCTTCCAGGTCAATCGGATATTCCACTGCGAGAAATCTTTCCAGAGCCAGCTCCTGTTCCGGGGTCAAATCAATAAATCTAATTCCCATTCCTGGAGTAAGATTATATTCCTTGTTTTCAAAAACCTCTTTTTCCGTGACCACCCTTACCACCTCGCCTTTGACTTCTACTTCTTCTTGGGTGTCAGGATGAATCAGGGTTAAATTCATTACAGTTCCTACCGGCTTGGGATTGTTGGTGGGAATGAAGATTCCTCCCTGACTGATGTCTTTGGCAAAATTTTCCAGTAAAGTAGTGAGGTCAGGAAAGCGGACTTTCATCCGGATTTTTGCCCGGGGATGTTTTCTTCGGTCTTGAATCAGATGAGGATATTGTTTTGCCTGAGAATAAACATATTTTTCCAGTTTTTTCTGCATTGTCTCTTCAAAATCCACAAACTGCACCCCCATTCCCGGGTCCCAGCCTCGCTCCTCTGCTAGCTCCGCCGGGATAGCATGCACCACTTCTCCCACTCCTTCTATGGGCTCTGGTTCATCCGGAAGAAAGAGCTTGATTTCTATGGCGGTCTGTGGTGGAAGAGGATTTTTGGTCTTGATAAAAATTCCGCCTTTGGAGATGTTCTTGGTGTATTCTTGATAAAATTGATTGAAGCTCTTGAAATGAACTTCAACTTCACTCTCTATTCTCAGTAATTCTCTTCTTCCCATTATTTTGCTCCTGCCCCCATTTTTATTTTAGGCTTTTTCGGTTCAGTTTGTCAATGCGAGGGTTTTTGGGATGATAATTTATTCCCCGCTGAAGATAAAAAACTTTAATCAGTTTTCCCTGCCGGTAAATTTTTAGGGGAGCTTCCAGGTCAATAACCCGGCTGAATCTTTTTTTTACCTGATGAGGCATTGGTTTGGCATCTACATAAAGCACATTTTTTCCGGCTAATTCTCTGGGATGATGCCAGAGATTAAACTGGCTTTTTTTATGCCCGGCACTGATTACCACCACCTCCGGATGCTCAGCAAGATAAAATTGCAAAACGCTGGCAATTTGATAACGACGGCTGGAAAGAACCTCATCAGGTTTTCGGTGTTTTTCCACTGCTTGAACCAGCTCGCTCCAGCCTTCCAGCTCCTGGTCCAGTCGCCAGTCCAGAGGTCGCTCCAGGTGGAATTTTTCTTTCAGCTCCCAGGAAAGGGCTCGGGCAAAACGGTATTTTGCCTCCACTGCCAAGCCCAGGCAAAGAAGGGCACTTAATCCGATTGCCAGATGGTAATATTTCTTGGTAAGGAGCGGTTTTTTTTCTTCAAAGCAAAAATAGCAGAAAAGGAGAATTAAAGGGAAATACCCGACCAGAGACCAGTTGCCAAATACCTCTGAGCGAATGCAGAGAAGAAGAAAATAAATCTGAGCCGGCAGGGAAAGAAAGAGCAGAACAGGGATTTTTTCCCGCCGGGTTTTTTTCAGGCTTTTCAGGGCATAGAGCACTGAAAGGATTATCCCCAACATCACCAGCGGAGAATAAACCCCGAACTGCGAGCCCAGGTATTCTCCCAGATGCTTTAGAGCTTTAATCAGGGTGATTTTTCCGGAGTCAGTTAACTGGCGAATAGCCAGTAGGTGTGGAAAGTTATTTTTATAATTCCACCAGAGCACCGGGGCGAATCCGAAAAGATTAATTGCTCCTGCCAGCCAGGGACCGGGGGTTTTCAGGTAGCCTCTTCCCGGTCGGGTAAAAACCAGATACCCTGCCAGTCCCACTCCTACCCAGAGGGCATTTAATTTGGAATAAAGGCTTGCGAGGAGAAAGATTCCCAGTCCAAGCCAGTTTTTTAATGCAGGCTGATTGATGAGCCGAAGGACAAAATAATAAAAGCCGGCGAGGAAAAAAATCAGCACGGTATCGTGGAGCATTGTCAGACCGGAAAGAAAATAAATGGGTATGAAATTCAGTCCCACCGCGAGAAAAAAAGCTGGTTTGGGCTTATGAGAAAATTCCAGATATGCTCCCCAGGAGAAAATGCTGGCAAAGAACATTAAAATCACCGCGGGAAGCCGGACTGTAAACTCACTGGGAGCACCGGGCAAATGATTAAAAAGCCAGTTTACCCAGGCAACCATTCCTGGCTGGTCAAAATAAGAAATGGCAGGCTTTTGCGACCAGCTCCAGTAATAAGCCTCATCCGGGCTTATGGGAATGGTTCCAATATAAAGGAGCCGAACCAGAGTAAAGAAAAACAGAATAGACAACAAATATCCCCGGTATTTTTTCCTTTCTTCCATCTCTACTACTGGTAAATTTTAAGAATTTTCCTGAGGGAATAAAATGGAAAAGACAGTTCCTTCTCCAGGTTTGCTTTTTACCCTGATTTTTCCCTGATGCCTCTCCACAATGGATTGAACAATATTCAGCCCCAGCCCGGTGCCTTTGCCTTCTGGTTTGGTGGTAAAGAAGGGGTCAAAAATTTTGCTCATCTGCTCGGGCGGAATTCCCACCCCGTTGTCCTCTACCCGAAGCTCTATTCCCTCTTTTCTTTTTCTTGCCCGCACCCTCACCTTTCCTCCACCTTTTTCCGCACAAGCCTGAGAAGCATTAAGCATTAAATTGATCAGCACCTGCTCAACCTGGTCCTTTACCGCATAAAGAGGAGGAAGGTCTTTGGGTATCAGGTTCTCAATTTCCACTCCACCCCGGCGAAGCTCATAACCGCTGAAAAGCAGAATATCATTGACCAGCTTATGGAGATTAACCTCTTCTTTGACCATTTTGCTCGGGCGGACATAACTGGTCAGGCTCTTTACCAGCCGTTGGATTCGTTCAGTGGCTTCAATCACCTTGTCAATTCGTTGCTCTAAATCTTTTTCTCCAATTTCTGCGAGCCTTTTTTTCATCATTTCGCAATAGGTAGAGATAGCCTGAAGCGGATTGTTAAGCTCATGAGCAATTCCGGAAGCCATCTGCCCGAGCCCTGCCAGTCGTTCAGAATGAAGGAGCTGGGCTTCCAGTTCCCGTAGAGGTTTAAGGTCCTGCCCAATAGCAATAATTCCCTGAAGTTCGCCTTTCTCGTTCAGAAAAGAAGATATATTAAATAATCCCTCTCTTTCCCTTCCATCTGCTCCACGAAATACCACCCTCAGGCTGAACATCTGCCGGTGCTTTTGTGCTAACGCCCGGATGGTTTCTAAATCAAGGGGTTTTCCTTCTGGTGACTCTATGCGAGTAATAAATTTTTCCCAGAGCTCTTCTGTGGGTATCTTGAGAATCTCCTCCCGGGAGACGCCGGTCTCTATCTCCAGCTGACGGTTGACCAGTATCACCCCGCGTTCCCGGTCAATCATAATGATCATAGCACCCGCACTTTCAATCAAAGTTTCTTGAAGGGTTCGGAGCATAATGGTCTGGCGGATTTTCAAAAGGTGAGGAATTAAAATGGAGAGAAGCTGGGCGAAAAGTTGAATTAAAAACTCTTCCTCTGGAGTATAAGGAGTGCGGTGATGAGATTCCAGCCCCAGAATTCCGGAAAGTTCCTGCTCCGTAAAAATAGGTGCCAGAATCAGGCTTTGGGCATCTGGAAGAAATCCTTTTAGGTCTTTTCCTGGTTCTGGTTGAACCAGCTGGAACGAACTGGTCAAGATTTCAAGAAGTTCTGGAGTTAAGTTAAGTTCCTTTCCTAAAATATCTTCTTCAAAATTGCTTACCGCTTTAAGGGGGAATTTTTCATTTTCTTTCCAGGCAAGCCAGAGGTGAGCCCGGGGAAATACCTCTTGGAATAAATCTAAGAATTTAGAGAAAAGTTCAGCTTCGGAAAGGTAGGGGTCAAGTTGATGGCTTTGTTCTAAAATTCTCTGGAGAAATAAGCTTCGGGTCATCAATTTTTTCTTTTCGTCTTCTAGGTCCAGATAAAGCCGAAAATGAGTTAAAGCAATGGTAAGTTGTTCTAACAGAGGGGTGAGCTCCTGGAGGATTTCCGGGGTAAAAAATCCCGGCTGAGGATGACCCAGATAAAGCCGGGCAATGATTTCTTCCTGAAATTTTAAAGGAATGCTGGCAACCGCTTCCACTTTCTCCTGTTTTAATTTTTGGTAGGATTCCTTTACATCAACCGGGGCTTGAGGAGGGAGCTTGATTTCGTCCAGCTGGGCGTAGGTTTTAATTTCCGGATGCTTAATCCATTCAATTGCCTGCTCCATTCTCTCAAAGACCCTTTGTTCTCCCATCCGGTGCTCTCTTTTTGCCGGATAATATTCAACGAAATAAAATCCTCGCTCGATCGGCTGAGCAAAGACCGCGCCAATAAAATTAAAATCTGCTATCCAGGTGAGTCGGTCTAAGATTACAATCAAAGCCTGCTTTAAATCTCTGGTTTCCAGTAAAGTTTGAAGATTATCCTGGATTATTTCCAGGTATTTGGTCTTGGTTTGAAGCGCCTGTTGCAGGAGCCTCTGTTCCGAAAGGTCAATTAAAAGGGTGGTGTAGCCAATTACCTCTCCCTTGGTATCCCGGAGAGCACCGGAGAAGAAATAGACGACAAAATTTTTCCCTTCACGGTTTCTGGCTAGTAGTTTCCCTTCTAATAGCCCTTCCTTTTTTATGGTTCTTAGTCCTTCCAGATAAATACTGAGGTCAAAGTCTTCTATCAGCAGGTCCGGGAGCTTTCCTTTTAGTTCCTCGGTGCTCCAGCCAAAAAGCTTTTCTGCTTCCCGGCTCAGATAGTTTATTCTTCCATCCTGGTCATAAATGATTAAAGGCACAGGAAGATTTGCCAGCATCTGAGAACGGAAAGCCTTAAGTTCTTCCAGCTCCTTTGTTATCTGGCGGAACTCCGTAATATCTTTGAGCAGGAGTGCCAGCCGATTATCTTCTAATTTTTCAGCTTTCATCCAGACCTGTCTTTTTTCTCCATCTGCTCTTTTCAGCTCCAGCTCAATTTCTTTTCCCGGATTTTTAAAAGCCTCTTGCAGAAATTCGTTTGCCCGGGCATAATTCACCCCTTCTAAATATCTGCTCAGGCTCTTCAGCTCTGGATTTTCTCCGAAAATCTTCTCAAAACCTCCCTGGGGATTTTCAATTATCAAATCCTCATTAAGAACAATAAAAACTTCGCTGGTCTGAGCGAGAAGCTTTTCAGGAGGAATCTGAGGACGACGGGCTCTTTTCAGGTCAATAATCTTTTGCTTTTTAATGTACTGCTCGGTTTCAAATTCGGTAAGTTCTCCCAGTTTTTTTATCACCTCTGCCATTCTTTCTGATTGTTCCTGGATGGTTTTGATTCCGTTTTTGAAGGTTTTTAAGACCGGGTCTTTTTTCAGTTTGGCTTCCAGCTGTTGTTTAATTTTTTCAAAAATTTGGGCATAGCCGAGAATAGAGGTGAGAGGCTGGTTGAGCTCATGAGCGGTTGCCCCGGCTAAAGCCATCATCACCTGACGGCGCTGGTTTTCTAAAAGTCTTTCTTGAGCCTGACGGAGCTTTTTTTCTATTTCTACTCTCTCTCGCAGGTCCTGATACAAGCCGACCGTGGCAATCTCTTTCCCCTGGTCATCGTAGATAATAGAGGCGGTCATATTTATCGGGATTTCACTGCCGTCTTTGCCAATTAAAACATTATGAGTGGTCTCCAGCTTTCCCACCCCGCCGTAAAAGGGGCTACGGAGCTTTTTCATCACTGCCCGGGCACCGCCGGGAGCGTAAAGGTCAACGATATTTTTCTTGCCCATCACTTCTTCTGCTTTGTAGCCAGTTAATTCCTCTGCTGCTTTGTTAAAAAGAATGATGGTTCCGGTCATATCCGCAGCAATGATTGCCTCCATAGAGCTTTGGATCAGTTTTTCCAGAAATTCTTTGGTGCGCTGAAGCTCCAGGCTTAATTTTCGTTCATCAGTAATATCGTGAAGCGAGATGAGAAATTCCTTTTTGCTTCCAGGAAGAGGCTCAATATGGACTGTGACAAATTTTTCCTCTCCCTGGTTGGTTTTTAAAATCAAGCTGGAGGCTCCGCTTAACTTTTTAGCTTTAATCCACCGAACCAGTGACTTCCTTTTTCCTTTTTCAAGCTGAAGCAGATGGTCTAAGGGCTTGCCGAGCACTTCTGGTCGGGAATATCCTCCCAGGCGAAGGAAATTCTGGTTGACTCCGGTAATAATTCCCTTTTGATTGACTAAAATAAGCCCGTCTGAAGCGTGCTCAAAGATTTTTTCCAGCCGTCGGGAAATTCTGCCTTTTTCCTGTGCCTGGGCCAGCGCCTTTTTCTTTTCCTTCGCTTCTGCTTCTGCCAGTTTTTCCAGCCGGAGATTGCGGAGAGCCACTGCCAGGGTCTCGCAGATGAGCTGGGCAAAATAGATTTCTATCGGGAAATAGATATGCTTTCTTTCTATTGAGCGGATAAAAAGAACCCCGATTACTTCCTCCAGATAAAAAATAGGTACCACGAGCATTGAATAAACTGATTTAGTAGCAAGAAATTGTTTCACCTCTTTCAAAAGCGGATGTCTTTGCACATCTGAGATGGGCAGGGGCTTTCTGGTAATGAGCACCCGGCGAATCTCTGGATATTTCTTCAGGTTCAGGGGAATATCAAGGGGAGATTTACTGCTGGTATCTGCCAGCACCACAGCCTGCCCCTGGTTCCGGTCTATCATAATCACAGAACAGCGGGAGCCAGGAAAAAGCTTTTCCAGCTCCAGCACCGCTTTTCTTAAAATCTGGAAATCATCCTTTTCCTTTCTGCTTAAAGTTAGAATTTGCTCCAGAGTTTTATAGCCAAGCTGGACAACATCATCTGAGACGGTCTTTTTTCTCCGTTCAATCGTTGCCCGGATTCTCTGGGCAATTTCTTGAGGAGGGAGGGGAAGAACAATATAGTCATCTGCTCCCTGAAGCGGGGAAGAGGAAAGATTTAATTCCCCTTTCCGGTAAACCAGAATAATAGGCAGGTAGCGAACCCCGAGCTTCTTTCTGAGCTTGGGAATCAGGTCCGCCAGCTTGCTCCGAAGAATAATTCCATCCCATCTCTCCTGCAGAAGAGAAGAGAATTCAAAAAGCTCTGAAGAAGTGGGCACCAGTTCAATTCCCAGGGAAGCGAGTTTGGGGCTCAGGCTTTTAAGTCTTCCCCGGGGCTTATCAATTAAGATTAATTTGTAGCGCGGGGTTTTTTTCTGATTTTTTCCCATTGGCTTTTTACCTCAGCTTCTAAATCAATAATAGAGAGGTTGAATTTTTCTGCCAGTTTCTTTAAATCTTCAAACTCCGGATAAATTCTCTCCTGATTTTTAAAAGAGAGCTTTTTTGCCCGCACCAAGCCATAGCGAGTTTTGATTTTCACTTCTTCCCTTGAAAGTGCCCAGCGTGCCACTGGATAATATCTTACACCCAAAGTTGTGGAATGAAGGAAAATTTGCTCAAGAATTTGAAAAAGCTTTTTCTCCTGAGTCAGCCCTTTCAGGATTATTCCCGGGCGGTTTTTCTTCAAATATGCTGGCACCAATGCCACTTCCAGTGCCCCGGCTTGAAATAACCGCTCCAGAAGAGGCTGATAGTATTCCGGATTCATATCATCAATCGTGCTTTCAAAAACAAAGAGTTCCTCTGGAGAGCGGTGAGTTTTTCCTATGAGAATCCTTAAAAGATTTGCCCGCTCGCCCAGGTTTTTTTCTCCCAAGCCGTAGCCAATTTTTTCCAGGGTCATTTCTGGAATGGAGCCAAAACCCTCAGCTAAAACCCGAAGCAGAACCGCTCCGGTGGGAGTGGTAAGCTCCTGGTTGGTGTTAATTCCTTTTACTGGAATTCCTTTCAGCAATTCCAGAGTGGCAGGAGCCGGCAGGGGAATCCTGCCATGAGCACATTCTACCTCTCCAGTAGCTAGGGGAATTTTGCTGGCATATATTTTTTCTATCCCCAGCTCATAAAAGCCGAGAATCACCCCGACAATGTCCATAATCGTATCAACAGCCCCCAGCTCGTGGAAATGCACCTGCTCTGGAGAGCAGGAATGAATTTTTGCCTCTGCTTCTGCCAGAAGCTGAAAGGCTTTAATGCTTTTTTCCTTAACCGGCTTCGGGAGTTGAGCGGAGCGGATGATTTTGCGAATTCGGGAGAGGTTTCTTTTCGGAGGATTTTTTTCTCCGCTGATTTTTACCAGCACCCCGGCTAGATTATTTTGTTCAGCTTTTTTAATGGAGATTTTTATAGCATCAAGCCCCAGGGCTTTTTTTAATTGCTGGAGCCTGGTTCTAGGAAAGCCCAGGTCAATCAGGGCGCCCAGGAGCATATTTCCGCTTACCCCTGAGTAAGCATCAATATAGGCAATTTTTTCTTTTTTCAGCATTTTTAAAGCCGATTGATTAAGGTTGCTACCACTCCGGCGCCGTATCCGTTATCAATATTAACCACTGCCACTCCACCGGCGCAGGAATTGAGCATTCCCAAAAGCGCGCTCAGTCCTCCAAAACTGGCACCATATCCCACGCTGGTGGGAACCGCAATTACCGGTTTATTTACCAGTCCGCTCACCACGCTGGGAAGGGCTCCTTCCATACCTGCTACCACTATCAGCACCCGGGCACTTTTTAGTTTTTCCCAATGAGCTAAAAGCCGATGAAGACCAGCCACTCCAACATCATAGAGGCATTCTACTTTATTGCCAAAAAATTCTGCGGTTTCTTTTGCCTCTTCTGCTACCTTTAAATCACCGGTGCCCGCGCTGATGACCAGAATCTTCCCCCTGCCCTGAATCTTAACTGGCTGATTGATTAGTTTAAAAATTTCTGCCCGGGAATTATATTGAGCCTGTTTAAACCTTTTTTTCAGTTTGACTCCTCGCTCCGGATTCAAACGGGTAACCAGAATATTAGCCTTTCTTCTGTTTAGCTCGGAGATAATCCGGATAAGCTCCGGGTCGGTCTTTCCCTCCCCGAAAATTACCTCGCTGATTCCCTGTCGGAGATTTCGGTGCAAATCCAGACGGGCAAAATCCAGGTCTAGATAAGGTAGGGCTTCTAGCTCCTTGAGGGCTTTTTCTGGAGAGATTTTCCCGGCTTTAACCCTTTTAAGCAAAGCCAGAATTTTTTCTCGCTCCATCAGATTTCTTTTACCTCTCCATTGGATTTATAAATGAGCACTTTTCCGGTCTGGGGATAGAATTCAATGGTTCGCCCTTTTTCCCCTCCCACTTCTTCTGCCAGAATCGGGATTTTTAACTCGTTTAAAGATTTTCTTACCGCCAGCAGATTTCGCTCTCCAATGTTTTTTCCCATAAATTCCTGTTCCGGGTTAAATTTTTTCGGGAACATATTGGCACCGCCAACCAATTTTGCTACCAGCTTTTGAGGGTGGGCGCCCATTTTTTTCATTTCATTTACCAGATTCCTGACCGCGCTGGGGGCAAATTTCGCTCCGGGATGGGGAGGGATTTGACTGTTCGTCCCGGGAAGGAGGATATGAGCCATTCCCCCGATTTTTTTTCCCGGCTCCCAGAGCACCAGAGCAACGCAGGAGCCCAGTCCATAAGACCTGAACCGAACTGCTCCTTCTCCCAGCTTCCATTCTCCCACTCTTACCTGAATGGTTTTTAGCTTCAATTTTCCGCCAGCCCCACTGACTCCAGCATTAACCGGACTGATTTCGGGTCCGGAATCAAAAAGAATTTTCCAGTTAACTGCGGAGAGTCTTTTAAATGAAAGACCGCTTCGGTTAAAAGAGTATAATCTTTTTCTTCTCCTACCTGGGCAAGAATTGGGTCAATAACCGCTCTTGCCAGGTCAAAGGCAAATAAAGGCACGGATTGAATCAGCCTCATTCCCAGGAGAGTTTCCATCACGCTTAAATAACTACCTGCCAGGATATTGCCAATTTCTTTAAGCATTGAAGTAAAATATTCATTCAGAATAATCTCAGTTTTTTTCTCTCCGGTGATAATCTCCTGAAGAACTAGCACGCTCTGGCGGGGAAACATTATTAGAATATTTCCCTGGACCGGTCCCTGAAATCGCATATAAATTCCCACCACCATTTCATCTTTGCCCCCCACCATTGCCGGCACCCGGCTGATTTTTATTCTCTGAACCCGGGGAACCTCAAAAAGGATGGTCTGATTTAATAACCGAGCCAGGGCGGTGGTGGCGTGTCCCATTCCAATATTGCATAGCTCCTGAAGGGCATCCCGCTGGATTTTATTCAAGATAAATTCTTCTGCCATTAACCCCTCCTTTAAAATAATCCCGCCAGGTCAACCACAAATACCACCCGTCCGTCTCCAAGCATAGTCACTCCTGCCAATCCGGAAATTTTTTCCAGAGGTTTTCCTAAAGGACGAATAAAGGCTTCTTCCTGTCCGACCAGCTCGTCAACGATTAGAGCCATTTTTTTCTTTTTTACCTCCGCGATCAGGGCATTGACCGGGAAATTCAATTCTTCAGGGGGAGAGAGGTCAAGGAGCCGATGGAAGTAAACCATAGGAATCAGTTCCTGTTTTTCCAGGTAGTAATCGGTTTTTTGACTTCTTCGGATTTGATAGGGAAGAATCTCTACCGAACGGATGATTCTGCTGATGGGCAGGGCAAAAATTTGCTCTTTAAGCCGAACTAAAAGAACATTAACAATTGCCACGGTTCTGGGAAGATGGAGAATAATGCTGGTTCCTTTGCCGGGCTGAGAGGCTAAATAAACCGCTCCCCCCATTCCTTCAATCACATTCTTCACCACATCCATTCCCACCCCTCTTCCTGAAACCATTCCCACTTTTTCTGCGGTGGAAAATCCGGGCAGGAAGACGAGGTTTAAAGCCTGCTCTTCGGTAAGCTCCCGGGCTTGTGCCTCGCTGATCAGTCCTTTTTCTCGGGCGCGAGCTTTAATCTGCTCCGGGTCTATTCCCCTGCCATCATCACTAATTTCCAGAATTACCATATCCCGTTCCTGGCGGGCTTGAATTAAAATCTTGCCTTTTCTGGGCTTACCCTGGGCGATTCTCTCCTCCGGAGTTTCAATTCCATGAGAAAGGGCATTTCGGATAATATGCACGAGCGGGTCCGGGAGCTTTTCTAAAAGTGCCCGGTCTAACTCTATTTCTTTTCCTTTAATTTCTAATTCTACTTCTTTTCCCTCTTCCCGGGATAAATCTCTAACCAGTCGGGGCAGGCGTTGAACTATCATTTCTATAGGAAGGAGCCGGGCACTCATTACCTGGTCATGGAATTCCCGGATCAATCTTTCCAGGCGGTCAAGCCCCTGGCGGAGAGCTGGAACCGGATGCTGGCGGGCAACCTGCTCCAGCTCTCCCCGAATGAGAATCATCTCCCCCAAACTGTTAATAAAATCATCCAGTAAGCGGGTGCTGACCCGAACCGTCTGAGGCATTGGAGCCAGGCTAGGTGCTGGCTCTGCAGGTTTGGTTTCGGTTTCCTGAGAAACTTCCTTTAAAGGGATTTCTCTTAAGTGTTGAATTTCATATTTTTCCAGCTCGCTGACTTTTTCTAAAGCCTTTTCAACCTCATCTGAAGGAAGATTGGATTCCAGATAAATTTCTACCGGGTATCCCTGGCTGGTGCTGGGAATTTCTCCCTGTTTGATTTGGTTTCGCTCCGGGATGCTTTTAATAATTTTTCCCACCTCTTCCAGGCGTTTGAGCAGAACTATTGCCCGGATGCTGGGAGCATCAGCACCAGGAGAAATCAATGCCCGGATTAAATATCCTTGAACAGTTTTGGGAGCCTGGTCTGGTTGAGAAGTAGAAGCAGAGGGTTCTATGGTTTCAAGTTGAGGCTTTTTTTTTAACAGCTGGCGAATTTTTTCCTCTAGTTCCTGCCAGCCCGGGCTGATTTCCTGGTCATTTTCCACTTCTTTGAGCATCTGCTCAAGTCGGTCTGTTGCCTGAAATAATACTTCCAGGATTTCACTTTCTATTTTTCTTTGTTTTTGCCGGACCTGGTCCAAGAGGTCTTCCATAGAATGGGCAAGGTCCCGAATCGGCTCATATCCCATACTGGCTGCCATTCCTTTAAGGGAATGGGCATTTCTAAAAGCCCGGGAAATCAACTCTTCATCTACCTCTCCCTGTTCTATTTTCAAAAAACATTCATTCATTGATTGAAGATGCTCCAGGCTTTCGCTGAGAAAAAGGGCTTTATATTTGCTCAGGTCAACCATTATCGCTCCCAACCACCTTTCGCACGATTTCTAAAACCTTTTCTGGCTTAAAGGGTTTGACGATATAATCTCTGGCGCCGGCTTCAATAGCTTCCATTACTAACGATTCCTGCCCGAGAGCTGAGCACATTATAATTTTAGCGTTTTTATCAAACTTGATGATTTCTCTTACCGCTTCAATTCCGCTTTTCAGGGGCATTACAATATCCATCGTGGTAATATCCGGCTTAAGTTTTTTATACTGCTCCACCGCTTCTACCCCGTTGGAAGCTTCTCCCACCACCTCAAATTCGTTGCCAGAAAAGACCTCCTTGATCATATTTCTCATAAATAAGGCGTCGTCCGCAATTAATACTCGGATGGGCATAGTCTACCTCCTCAACTGAAATAATTTTCAATTTCCTTGAGAAGTTTCTCCAGGTCAATAATATTAAAAAGCCTTCCACCCAAATTAACAACTCCTAATATGTAAGGATTAGATTCCGGAGGCTGTTGAACCATATCTCCGTAAACCGGAATCGTTTCTATCCTCTCCACCCGGTCCACCAGAAAGCCGAGATTAAAATCCGGGCTATCAATGATGATGACTCTCCTTTCCGGACCCAGGGGCTTTTCTTTTCCAGTCATAAACTGTCCGAGGTCTATTACCGCAATAACTTTTCCCCGATAATTCACTGCTCCCCGAAGGAAGAAAGGTGCCCGGGGCACAAAAGCAAAGGGAGGAGGTTCTATCACCTGTAAGATATATTTGATTTCAAACCCATAAAGTTCCCGTTCAAGATAAAAACTGAGCATCTGGCGATGTCGTTCCAGGGCAGGGGCTTGAGCTTCGGTTTTTTCTGGCATTTTTATTCAAAGAGATAATCAATTTCTTCTTCAGATTCTTTTTTTGAGGTTTGGGATTTTTTAATTTCTACCTTTTCTTCTGGCTCGGGTTTTTTCACTAACTCTAAAACCGGCTCCGCAGGTTCTGGTTCCATCAGGATTCTTTCCGCATCTAATCGGAATCTGCTCACCAGTTGTTTGAGCTGGTCAGCAATTTGACTCAACTCCTGGGCAGACCGGCTCATCTCTTCAATAGAAGCATTTTGCTCCTGAGTAGCAGAGCTCACCTGTTCTATGCTGGAGGCATTTTCATTTGCCAGCTTGGCGATTTCATCAATACTTCTGACCAGTTCTTTGGCACCTTCTGCCTGAATTTGAGCCAGGTCAGAGATATTTTTCACTTTCTCCGCGGCGGTGGTGACCATCTGAACAATCTCCTCCAGAGAAAGACTGATGGTGCCCAGGTCTTCCCTGCCTTCGGAAATATCCTCCGCAGTTTCTTTCATAGTGGAAACCACCCGCTCGCTTTCCTGCTCTATTTCTGCAACCAGGTCAGTGATTTGCTCCGCCGCGGTGCTGGTGCTTTCTGCCAGTTTTCTTACCTCATCAGCCACCACTGCAAAGCCTTTTCCATATTCTCCGGCCCGGGCGGCTTCAATGGTGGCATTAAGAGCCAGCAGGTTGGTCTGCCGGGCAATGTTGGTAATCATCTCCACAATTTTTCCGATTTGTTTGGTTCGCTCTCCAAAGCGGACAACCATTTCCTGTGAATTAGCCATTTTTTCAAAGACCTGCTTCATCTTTTCCATAGCCTGATTTGCCAGCTCTCCACTCTGCTGGGCTTTGACCGAAGCCTCTCCCACGCTGGTGGCAGTGACCATTGCATTGGAACTGGTTAGCTCAATACTTCCTGCCATCTCCCGAACGGTTTTAGAGGTATTCTCCACCAGAGAAGCCTGAAGCTCAATTCCTTTACTAATTTCGTTAATAGTAGAGGCAATTTCTTCTGAGCTGGCATTTATTTCCTGGGAAGAGGCAGAAAGGTTCTGGGCATTTTGGCTCATAATGATGGCAGTGGACTGCACCTGAGCAGTTAACTGGCGGAGATTTTCCAGCATCATATTGATGGAATCAATCAGGTCATCTATTTCATCTGGATATTTTTTCTTCTTCCTGATCTTGACTTCTTCGGTCAAATCTCCCTGACCGATTCTCCGGGCAGAAGTCCGGAGTAAGCTTAAATCTTTAAATAAACTCCGGGAGTAAAAATATCCGAACAGGCTGGTGATCAGAAGAATAGAGGAAATAGCAATAATAGGCGAAACCCATTCAGGTTGAACAATTTTTAAACTCCCAAAAACAATATAGATAATGATAGTGATTAAAGCAATTAAAAGATATCCGAGAAAAATTTTGATTCCGAGCCTTACCCTCATTTTATCCTCCCCGGGTTGAGCGCAGGTTTTTTATAACCCCCTCTTTGGTTAAAGAAAAATGCGCTGAGAAAAATGGAAGGGGGAAATGCTCAGCTTCTTTTAAAAAAACAATGCTCTCAAATTTTTCTTTTTGCTCTGAGTTTGGTTTCATTTTTATCCCTTGCTCTTATTTTTTAAACTAACATTTTTTTAACCCAAATGTCAATCAGAGGCTAATTTAGTTTAAAACTTTAAGGCAGAGAAAAGGATTTGCCAGCAGGGGGTAATCAATGTTAAATTTGTTTTCGTAAATGCCTTTTATAACTGAAAAAGCCAAAAAACTTCAGAAAGAAGCAGTCCTGGTTGGGAATAAGCTTTTAAAGCATAAAGACTCATTTACGAAAAGTGGGGAGCTTCCCGCTGGATTATTGGAGATTTTATGGGAGGAGGGATTTTATTATGGGTTGATTCCCCGCCAGCTGGGAGGCAGGGGATGGGGGTTATTAGACTTGGCGATAGTTTTGGAGGAACTGGCGCCAATCCACTTTTCCTGCGCTTTGAGTCTTTTGATTCAATCTTTAGGAATAATTTTGCTTAAAAAAGACCCGGACACCACAAGGAGCCAGAATCGTCTGATGCGGGTTGCAAATGAGCGTAAGCTGTTATCATTTGCTTTAAGTGAGGATTCTGAGCCGGGGGCTGAGACCAGAGCAGAGAAGGATGAAGAAGGATGGAGGATAGCAGGTCGGAAGGTTTATGTGAATCAGGCACGGGAGGCGGACTGGATTATTACTCTGGCAAGAACTGGAGAGAGCCTGAGCTTAATTTTACTGGAAAAAGGACGGGCAGGATTGTTTTTAGGAAGGGATTTTGCCCGAAGCACCGCACAGGAGCTGAGCTGGTCAGAAATTATTTTTGAGCAAGTGCCTGCTCAGGAGCAGGATTTGATCGGCTCGCTCGGGCAGGGAGAGGAGCTTTGCGAATCTGCTCTGGCTCAGGCTGGGGTGCTGGTATCTGCTATGGCAACAGGACTTTTAAAAAGAGCCCTTTCTGAGTGTGAGAAAAAGGAGCTTGGTCGGGGAATTCTGGGCTGGGAGAGAATTCAAGCGGAGGTGAAACTAAATTTAGAATCTGCCCGGACATTTTATTATACCAGCGCCTACGGACTAGATAAGGGGATTTCTGGATACGAGAAAAAATCCCTTGCCTGTAAGATTTTTACCACCGAACTGGTTATCAGAGCAATGCTGGAGCTATCCGTGGCGGATGGGATGGGAGCGGTTGACCAGGATAATGTTTTCGCCGGGCTTTTTCATTCCGCTTTGCTGGTTCGTTCCTTATTGGGAGCGAACAGCTTTTTATTAGAAAATTTTCTTTAATTTTTCCGGGGAAAAAGATTAAACTTTAGGGAAAAAATGCCGAAAAAATAATAACAAAAATAAAAAGCAGGTTTTTACTTGACAAATGAATCTAAAATTATGTAAAATCAGTATGCTAACAAAGGAGGTTAAGCAATGAAAAAATTAGGGATATTAGTGGGCTTATTGTTTCTTTTTCTCGGGGGGCAGGTAGTAAGTGAGGATTTGTGTACTCGGGTGGATATGAAGCCGGTTTTGAGTCTGGAACAGGTGCGGATGGCAGAGTTTGTTGATTTCTTGTGTGAGCTTTCCGGGATTAAGAATTTGCCTGGCTTTCCCAAGGATATTTCTGGAATGACCCCAGAAGAACTGTATAAACTGGAAGTGAAAATGTTGGTTGATAATGGATTTCCTCCCATTTTTGAAGAGATTGAGCCCCATCGTCTGGTCAACCGGAGATTTTTTGCTTCTTTGATGTTCCAGATTGCTATGCAGGTGGATGAGCGGGTTAGGGAAGATTGT
>CAZKMM010000018.1:0-29034 GCA_964553915.1 uncultured bacterium | reverse complement strand
GGCACGGCTGCGAGTGTGGTTGCCGGGATTCTTGCTGGGGCGGATATTGTTCGGGTGCACGAGCCGGGCAAGATGAAGCGGTTTGCCCGGCTGGCAGGAGCAATTCGGGCCGGAAGAAATATCTATGAGCAATAATAATTAACCGGAGGGGCAGGCGGTGAGAAAACTGTTCGGAACCGATGGAATTAGGGGCACTGCCAATATTTATCCACTCACCAGCGAGATGCTAATCAAGGTGGGCAGAGCCACTGCCTACATTTTCAAGAACACAAACCGAAGGCATAAAATTGTGATTGGCAAGGATACCCGAATTAGCGGATATATGCTGGAGCAGGCAATGGCAAGTGGCATCTGCTCTATGGGGGTGGATGTGCTTTTGGTAGGACCTCTTCCCACTCCGGCGATTGCTTTCATTACCACTGCAATGCGAGCAGATGCCGGGGTAGTAATCAGTGCTTCTCATAATCCTTATCAGGACAATGGGATTAAGATTTTTGGCAGAGACGGCTTCAAGCTTCCTGACCAGGAAGAGCTGAGAATAGAAGAATTAATCTTCTCCGGCAAGATTGATTCCCTTCGCCCCACTGCCGGTGAAATCGGCAAAGCCCACCGGGTGGATGATGCCCAGGGGAGATATATTGAATACTGCAAGAGCGTATTTCCCAGAGGGATGACCCTGGACGGGATTAAAATTGTTCTGGATTGTGCCCACGGGGCTACTTATAAGGTAGCGCCCATTATTTTTTCTGAGCTGGGAGCAGAGGTGGTTGCGGCGGGGGTAAGCCCGAACGGAGAGAATATCAACAAAAACTGCGGAGCACTTCATCCGGAGCTGGTCAGCAAGCTGGTCAAAAAACATAAGGCAGATATCGGGATTGCTTTAGATGGCGATGGCGACCGGCTGGCAATTGTGGATGAGAACGGAATTTATCTGGACGGCGATTATGTGATGGCAATCTGTGCTCTGGAGCTTCTTCATCAAAGAAAACTTCGGAAAAAAACCTTGGTCACCACGGTGATGAGCAATATGGCTTTAGACCGTTTGATTGAAAAACACGGCGGAAAGGTGGTGCGCACCCGGGTAGGAGACCGATATGTGGTGGAGGAGATGCGGGCAAGAGGTTATAATTTCGGCGGGGAGCAGAGCGGGCATCTTATCTTCCTGGACCATTCCACCACCGGCGACGGGATTATCGCGGCTTTAAAGCTCCTTTCCGTGATGCAGAAAAGAGGCAAGAAATTGAGCGAGCTGGCAATGGTTCTGGATAAATTTCCTCAGGCAAAAATCAACCTCCGGGTAAAAGAGAAAAAGCCGATTGACCAGCTGGACGGAGTGAAAAAAACCATTGATAAAGTTCAAGCCCGACTGAACGGAAAAGGAAGGGTTTTGGTCAGATATTCCGGCACCGAGCCGGTGGTGAGAATACTGGTTGAGGGAGAGAATCAGGATTTAATCCAGACCCTGGCAGAAGATATTGCTCAGAGCTTCCGCCGGGCTTTAGTT
Source organism: uncultured bacterium (assembly GCA_964553915.1). GTDB lineage: Bacteria > RBG-13-61-14 > RBG-13-61-14 > RBG-13-61-14 > DRUE01 > CAZKMM01. Next base: position 27,530 of record CAZKMM010000018.1, on the reverse strand, counting down.
TAAAGCAAGGAGGCGAAAATGTATCCCAGGCTGGGAGTGAACATTGACCATATTGCCACGCTCCGTCAGGCAAGGAAAACCGTGCCCTATCCGGACCCGATTTATGGGGCTTTTATTGCCGAGCAGGCAGGAGCGGACCAGATTACGGTTCATCTTCGGGAAGACCGAAGGCATATTCAGGACCGGGATGTCAAGCTCTTAAAAGAGACGGTCCAGACCCGGCTCAATCTGGAAATGGCAAACACGCAGGAGATGGTAAAGATTGCCCTTTATTTAAAGCCTTTCAGCGTGACCCTGGTTCCAGAGAAAAGAGAAGAAATCACCACCGAGGGCGGGCTGGATGTAATCACCCATCAGGATTCCATCACCCGCACCGCCGGGCTTTTAAAAGAAGCTGGAATTCGGGTCTGCCTGTTCATAGACCCGGACTTAGACCAGGTTCGTGCCAGCCATAAAACCGGAGCTGATGCCATAGAAATACATACCGGTCGCTACTGCGAGGCACCCACTCCTTCGGACCAGGACCGGGAATTTCAGGCAATTTTGAACACTGCCAAAACCGCCCGGAAGCTGGGCTTAGCGGTCCACGCCGGGCACGGGCTTAACTATCACAACATCAAGCGACTGCTTCAGATTGAAGAGATAGAGGAATATAACATCGGGCATTCCATTATTGCCCGGGCAGTATTTGTTGGCTTGGAGCGAGCGGTTCGGGAGATGGTGGAAATAATCCGGCATCAGGGATAAAAATCTTTAAAAACTTCCTTCCGGAGAGAAAAAATGATAGTTGGGCTGGGATGCGATTTAGTTAGTATCAAAAAGACTGACCGGCTTTTGAAAAAATACGGAGAGAGATTTTTAAAAAAAGTTTTTACCGAGCAGGAAATTCACCGGGGAAAGGAACGAGCAAATCCCGGCGAGGAATTTGCCAGCTGGTTCTCTGCCAAAGAGGCGATGCAAAAGGCACTGGGAGCCGGGCTTTTTGCTGGAATTCGGTTTCGGGAGATAGAGGTAATTTCTCATCCCAGCCGGGCACCGAAAATTCAGCTTTATGGCAGGGCTAAAAAACGAGCTGAGCAAATCGGGGTAAAAGCCATTCACTTAAGCCTGAGCCACGAGCAGGATTATGCTCTGGCAATGGTGGTCTTGGAAGGAGGGGAGAGATGAATTTCTTCTGGAAGAATCGGCTGGTAGATGCGGAGCAGATGCGAGAAATGGACCGAAAAACCATAGAGGAATATAAAATTCCCGGCGAGCTGTTAATGGAATCCGCGGGAAGGGGAGTTTTTTTCTATATTGAAGAGAACTTTCCTTTTTTAGAAGATGTGGTGATTTTTTGCGGAAAGGGGAACAACGGCGGGGATGGCTTTGTGGTTGCCCGGTATCTGGCAAACCGGGGGATTTATGTCTCGGTTTATCTTCTAGGCAAGAAGGAGCAGTTAAAAGGCGATGCCCGGCTTAACTGCGAGCGGTTTTTGAGCTATGCGGGAGAAATGGGGGAGCTGATTGAGGTAGAGAACGAAGAAGAGCTGGAGAGTGCCTGGGAACGAGTCAGTCAGAGCAACTTAATTATAGATGCGATTTTTGGCACCGGGCTGAATTCTCCAGTACGGGGTCTGGCAAAAAGAGCCATTGAGATTATCAATGAGGCGAGCGAAGAGTTTGGGGTGCCAGTAATTTCTGTGGATATTCCCAGCGGGGTTGATGCCTCTAATGGACAGGTTCTGGGCGATGCGGTCTGGGCTGATGCGACAATTACTTTTGGTCTGGCAAAGGTCGGGCATTATACTTTTCCGGGCGCCTCCCGGGTGGGAGAGCTGGAGCTGGTGGATATCTGCCTCCCTCAAGAAGTGATGGAATCTGCCCGAACCTGGCTGGTGGACCAGGAGCTGGCTTTCAGTCTTCTTCGAGCAAGAGCTCCGGATGCCCATAAAGGAGAAGCGGGTCATACCCTGATTTTTGCTGGCTCGGTGGGAAAAACCGGGGCTGGAGCTATGGCAGGAGAAAGCGCGCTTCGGGCCGGCGCCGGATTGGTCACCCTTGCGGTTCCTTCCAGCCTGAATCCGATTTTAGAGGAAAAACTCACTGAGGTGATGACCGAGCCGGTGCCAGAAACCTCAGAGCAAACCTTTGGAAAAGTTTCAATAGAGCGAGCTAAAAAATTGATGGAAGATAAAGAGGTGATTGCGATTGGTCCGGGCATTGGGCAGAACAAAGATGTGGATGAATTCTTCCAGGAGATTCTCCTCTGCGCCAAAGTGCCAGTGGTGATAGATGCGGATGGATTGAACTCTTTAGCCCGGCAGATGGGACTACTGGAAAAAGTCCAGGCTCCCCTGATTCTCACTCCTCATCCGGGAGAGATGAGCCGACTCTCGGGATTGAGCACTAAAGAAATTCAGAGCGAGCGATTAAAAATCGCCAGAGAATATGCGAAAAAATGGGGAGTGATTCTGGTATTAAAGGGAGCCAGAACCGTGATTGCCTCTCCGGAGGGAGAAGCCTTTTTGAATTTAAGCGGTAATCCGGGGATGGCAAGTGCCGGGATGGGAGATGTGCTTACTGGAATAATCGCCGGGCTGGTCAGTCAGGGATATTCTCCGCTGGAGGCTTCAGTGCTCGGAGTATATATCCACGGCAAAGCCGGAGATTTAGCCTACCAGGAGCTGGGCGGGGTGGGGATTATTGCTGGCGATTTAATCTCCCGAATTCCTGCGACCAGAAGATGGCTCCTTGAGCAAATCTTTTCCCTGGAAGAATGAAGTTCTCTTTGCTTTCAAATTCAGTGGAACAAACCCATAAGTTCGGTGAAGCTCTGGGAAGGACTGTTCAGGAGGGAGATATTATTGCTCTCTGCGGAGAGCTGGGCGCGGGTAAGACTGAGCTGGTTCGGGGCATTGCCCGGGGAATGGAGTGCGAGAAGAATATCCCGGTTGCCAGCCCCACTTATATTCTGCTTCGGGAATATCCGGGCAGGCTCTGGCTTTATCATTTTGATTTTTACCGGCTGGATTCTCCTGTTCAGCTGGAAGGAATTGGCTATGAGGAATATTTTGAAGGAGACGGGGTCTGTGTGGTTGAGTGGGCAGATAAATTTCCCCAAATCTTTCCCGAGCAAACTTTGTGGATAGAGCTGGAGATTGTTTCAGAAAACACCCGGAAACTGGTTTTTCAGACAAAAATGGATAAAATCTGGAAGGGACGGCTGGAGAAAATTTTTCCGGAGGGAAAATGAATGGGATTGATTGTCCAGAAATACGGCGGGACCAGCGTAGCGAACCTGGAGCGAATAAAAAATGTGGCAAAGCTGGCTTTAGAGACCCAGAAGGCAGGAAATCAGGTAGTGGTAGTGGTAAGTGCAATAGCGGGTGAGACTGACCGCTTGATTGGTCTTGCTTTGGAAATAAGCAAGCTTCCTGAGCTTCGGGAATATGATGCCTTAATTTCCAGCGGAGAGCAGGTTTCCAGCGCTCTGTTAGCTCTGGCAATAAATTCCCTTGGAGGCAGGGCTCGTTCTCTTTTAGCTCATCAGGTTCCGATTTGGGCAGAAGGCGGATTTAAGGATGCCCGGATTAAAAAGATAGAAACTAAAAATATCCGAAGGCTTTTAAATCAGGGATATATTGTGGTGGTGGCAGGATTTCAAGCAATAGATGAAGAGGGGAACATTCATACTCTGGGAAGAGGAGGCTCAGATACCACTGCGGTTGCCCTGGCGGCTGCTCTAAAAGCGGAGCGGTGCGAGATTTATACCGATGTGGAGGGAATTTATACCACGGACCCGAACATCTGCCCGGATGCCAGAAAGATAGAGCGAATCAGCTATGAGGAGATTATGGAGATGGCAAGCCTGGGAGCAAAGGTGCTTCATATCCGGGCTGTGGAACTGGCAAATAAATATGGGGTAAAGCTGGTGGTGCGCTCCAGCTTTAATAACCTTCCGGGAACCATTGTGGAGAGGGGGGATAAAGAAATGGAACAAATCACAGTCAGCGGTGTTACCTATGATAAGAATGAGTGCAAAATCACCATCAGCCGGGTGCCGGACCGACCGGGAATTGCTGCCCAAATCTTTAAGCCTTTAAGCGAAGAAAATATTGTGGTGGATATGATTGTCCAGAATGTCAGCGAGCAGGGATATACAGACCTGACCTTTACCGTGAGAAAAGAAGATATGAACCGGGCAAAAAAAATTGCCCAACAGGTGGCAAAAAAGCTCGGAGCTGGAGAGGTAAAGATTGACCCGAACATCTCCAAGGTGAGCATAGTCGGGCTGGGAATGAGAACCGCCTCTGGTATTGCCTCTAAAATGTTTGAGACCCTGGCAAAAGCTGGAATTAACATTCAGATGATTTCCACCAGCGAGATAAAAATCTCCTGCGTGATTGAAGATAAATATACCGAGCTGGCAGTGCGGGAGCTTCATTCTGCTTTTGGCTTGGAGAAAAAGCCAAGAAAAGCTAAGGCAAAAAGGAAGAAAAAATGAAAAAGCAAATTTATGTTTATGACACCACTTTAAGAGATGGCTGTCAGGGAGAGGATGTTAATTTCAGCATTGAGGATAAGCTGAGAATTGCCCAAAAACTGGATGAGCTGGGAATTCATTTTTTAGAAGGGGGCTGGCCCAGTGCCAATCCCAAAGATGAGCGTTTTTTTCAAATTATTTTAAGCCAGGGATTAAAGAACAGCAGGCTGGTGGCTTTTGGCTCCACCTGTAAAAAAGGTCTTCGCCCTTCTCAAGACCCTCAGGTGAGCAAACTGGCTAAACTTAAAGTGGATTATGTGAGCATTGTGGGAAAGAGCTGGGAGCTTCATATCCGCCAGGTGCTTAATACCAGCTTAAAAGAAAATTTAAGGATGATATCTCAGACTATTGATTATCTGAAGCAGAGGGGGAAAAAAGTATTTTTTGATGCGGAGCATTTTTTTAACGGATATAAAGAATCCCGCTCTTATACCTTAGACTGTTTGAATCAGGCTTATGAAGCCGGGGCAGATGCTATCTGCCTGTGCGATACCAATGGCGGAGCAATGCCCGAAGAAGTAGCAGAAGCCTGCCAAGAGATGCTCAAGCTTTTTCCGGTAAAATTTTCCATTCATTCCCATAATGACTGCGGACTGGCAGTGGCGAACTCTCTACTGGCGGTTGAGCAGGGAGTGGAAATGGTGCAGGGCACCATCAATGGCTTTGGGGAGCGATGCGGAAATGCGGATTTATGCGTTTTGATTCCCAATCTGATGCTCAAGCGAGGCTATCAGGTGCTGGAACGAGAAAATCTTAAAAAGCTTCGGGAGCTTTCTCATCTGGTCTGGGAGCTGGTTAATCGTCCACCGGACAGTCATCAACCCTATGTGGGAGATAGCGCTTTTGCTCATAAAGGGGGTCAGCATACTGATGCGGTCTTAAAAAATCCTAAAACCTATGAGCATATTGACCCCGCTCAGGTAGGGAATCAAAGGCGGATTTTAATTTCAGACCAGGCAGGGAAAAGCACCATTTTATATAAAGCCCGAGAGCTGGGAATTCGCCTTGACCGAAAAAGCGCTCTAGTTCGCCAGGTGCTGGAGCGGATTAAAAAACTCGAGGAGCAGGGGTATCAGTTTGAGGGAGCAGAGGCGAGCTTTGAACTTCTTCTGGAAAATGCCCTGGGCAAACGCAAGCGCTATTTTAATTTTCGGGGCTTTCGGGTGATTGATGAAAAAAGACCTGAAGATAAAGTTCCTCGGGCAGAAGCCACGATTATGGTAGAAGTAGGAGGGAAAGTGGAGCATACCGCCTCAGAGGGAGTGGGTCCGGTGAATGCCCTGGACAATGCCCTGCGCAAAGCACTGGAGAGATTTTATCCTTCCCTAAAACAGGTTCGGCTGATTGATTATAAGGTTCGGGTGCTTCCTGCCGGGCTGGGAACTGCCAGTCAGGTGCGGGTTTTGATTGAATCCACTGATGGCAAAGACCACTGGGGAACTGTGGGGGTATCAGATAATATCATTGAAGCGAGCTGGCAGGCGCTCACAGATAGTATTGATTATAAACTCTATAAAGATGAAAAAGAAAAAAAAGCTCCAAAGAAAAAAAGCAAATAAAATTCTTACCTGGGCACTGGGGATGCTTTTGCTGATAGCTCTTCTGAGTTCTTTCCGGGAAAAATTTGCCCCGCCAGATTTATCGCAAATTAAATATCTGGAGCTCAGAGAAAATAATCAAACCAGGATTTTAGAGCTGAGCTATCCGCTGAGTGCGGAAAAGGTCAATCCTGGCTGTCCGGAAAAAATTCTGAAAAATCTGGATTTGATTTTAATTGAGCAAAGCTGTCAGGTAATTCCGGAAGGGGCGAGCAACTGGACCAGACTTTTGGGCGGGGAAAAGATGCTTTTGAATCAGGCAACTTCCCGGGAACTTCAACTGGTGAAAGGCATTGGAATCAAACAGGCAAAAAAAATCCTTAAATTACGGGCTCAGCTGGGAGGATTTACCAGCTGGGAGCAACTGGAGAAATCAGGAAAGCTCTCCCCTCAAAAGATGCAGGAATTGAAAAGATATTTTATGATTAAAAAAGATGGATAAGAACTGGCTGGAGGGAAGCATAGCGGAGCATCCGGTCTGTCGGCTTTTAACCTATCTTTATGACCAGGAGGAGACGGGGAGGCTGGTGCTGGCAGAAGAAGGTCTGAACAAAACCATTTATGTAATTCAGGGCAGACCGGTAAATGTGGAAAGCTCGCTTCGGGATGAGACCCTGGGGAGGTATCTGGTCAAGCAGGGAAAAATTACCGAGGAAGATTATGAGCGAAGCGTGGAGCTGATGCTGAAAGAGGGAATCAAGCAGGGGGCAGCTCTGGTTAAGCTCGGTTTGCTCAAGCCCCGGGAGCTTTACCAGGAGGTAAAGGCACAAACCAGGAATAAGATTTTAACCGCCTTTGCTTTTGAGCAAGGGGAATATCGGTTTTATCCGGAAACCGAGTTCATAGAAAAAATCTACCGGTTTGATTTTTCCTTTCATCTTCTTATGAAAGAAGGGATTTATCTTCATCTTCCGGAGCCGGTGCTGGAGCGTCAGCTGGAGCTTTTAGGAGATGGGCTTATCACCCCACTGCCAGGAATGGAGGAGCGGATAAAACTTTTTGCTTTAAATCCCAGAGAGGAGGAATTTATCCAGAAAATAGACGGAGAAAAATCTCTCGGTCAACTTCAAAAGCTGGAGTCGGAATATCCTTTTGCCCGCAGGCTTTTATATCTTTTCTTGCTTACCGGTTTGCTCGGAGTGGAGGGAAAGCTGGCGAGCAGGATTCGGGAGCTGGTTGCGGGAGAAGAGGTTTCAGCTCGGGAGGAGGTATTTATCTCTCCCTTGGCTCCGGAGGTGGAGATAGAAGAGGCTTTTTCTGAGGAGCTGGAAGCAGAGGAAGAAAAAGAATCACCGGAAAAGATTATGGAATTTTATCTGGACTTAAAATCCAGGAATTATTTTCAGCTTTTAGGGGTAAGTGAGGAGGCGGATGATTCTGAAATAGAAAAAGCCTATCGGGCTCGGCTGGAGGAATTTTCCCGGGAGCGGTTTCCCGCACGGTTAGAGCCAGAGCTGGAGCAAAAGCTGGAAGAAATCAATACAGAAATTATTAAGGCTTATGAATCGCTTCGCACCGAGGTAAAGAGAGGGGAATACTTAAAGGAGTTAAAAGCAAAGAAGGAGCCCGAGCTTTCTGAATCTCTCCGGGCAGAAAAATTCCTTCAGGAAGGAATTAAATATGTTCGGCAGAGAGACTGGAGCAATGCCCAGAAGATGTTTGAAAAAGCAGTGGAGCTAAAACCGGAGGAGCCTGAATACTATGGATATCTGGGCTGGACCATTTACTGCAATCCAAAGCTGGAGCTGGAGGAAAGAAGAGAGCGGGCAAAGGAGAAAATTCAAAAAGCCATTCAGATGAATCCGAAGATAGATTCCCCCCATGTTTTTCTGGGAAAGATTTTAAAGGAGGAAGGAAAGCTGGAGCAGGCAATTGAGGAATTCAAAATTGCCCTTCGGTGTAATCCCAACTGCAGAGAGGCAAAGCGGGAGCTTAAGGCACAGGGAATTGAGGTATGAGCCAGAAACTTTCTCGCACCTTTTCCAGCTGGGAAGAATTTGAAGCGGAGCTGGAAAATAACCTGAAAAATTCCGGGATTTTTGTTCCCGGGGAGTTTCAACTTCAGATTCGGCAGAAGGTAGAGCTGGAGATTTTTCTTCCCGGCTCAGAGGAGCCGGTTCCAGCAAAAGGAGAGGTGGTAGGGGTTTTTTCCGGGGGAGTGGCAGTGCATCTGGAAGCAGGAGAAGAGCTGATAAAAAATCTTCTTTTAGAAAAAGAAAAATTATCTCGCCCGGAGCGGGTAGAAAAGGAGCCGGGGGAAGAAGAGGAGAAAGAAGCCAGGGAACTGGAAAAGAGGTTGAGTTTGAGCGGGAGTGATTATTCCAATTTATATCAGGTGGTTCGTTCTTTATCCCGGGCAGAGAAGATTCATCTGGCAAAGCGTGGGAGCCGGCGGGTGCTTTCGGTTTTAATTCAGCAGGGAGACAAGCAGTTGTTTAAATTCCTGATTCAAAATCCCCATTTATCTGCGGTGGAGGTTTTACAGATTCTAAAAAGCCCCCATCTGAGTATTGAGATAATTCAGGAGCTGGCACGTAATCCGGGCTGGATGCAGAATGAGGAGATTCGCTATCAGATGGTGATTCATCCCAAAACTCCGCTTCCCACTGCCTTAAATCTTCTGCCCGGGCTTAATCCTCGCCAGCTTTCCCAGATTGCCAAGTCCCAGCATATCCGCCATCAGATTAAATCCAATGCTTTAAAGCTGGTTTTAAAACGGCAGAGCAAGGTATTTTAGCAGGTAAGAAATTTTTTAACCCGGCTCTGACAAGCTATAATGATTTGATGCCTTCATTGAGAAGAATCCCGCTCCGTCATTATATAGAAGCTTTTTTGCTGATGAGCTTTCTTTGCTTCTCTGTCTTTTCCACCCGCTGGCTGGAAGGGAAGAAAATGCTTTTTGAGGTGGTCTGGGACCCGATCCCGGTTTATTTCTTATATCCGGCGGATAAGCTGGCTTCTCAGGCGCTTCGGGAAGCAAGATTTGCTCTTTGGGACCCGTATCGGGGCTTTGGGGCTCCGTTGATTCTACCCCTGGGGGCTACCGCAGCTCATCCTCTCAAGTTACCGGCATTTTTAATCGGAAATGATTGGGGATTTGAACTGTCTTTAGTTTTTCTGCTGATTCTTTCCGGGTTTTTTACCTGGCTTTTAGCCCGGGGAGTAGGAATTGCTCAGGCAGGAGCCCTGCTTTCGGGAGTGGGTTTTATGTTTTCGGGATATTTCCGCCAGTTCCATAACTTCATCGACCTTTATGTTTATATGTTTTATCCTCTGGCTCTGCTTTTCACTCTTCGGCTTTTTCGCTCGCTTCGGTTTTTTGACCTGGTTATGTGCCTTTGGGTGATTTATCTTTTCTCCACCGGATTTCACCCTGAACCAATCTATTTTTATTCCAGCTATATTTTTCTTTCTGCAATATTCTTTATCTTCCTTGAGGCTCTTCGGGAAAAAAAGCTGAAAGCCCAAAATCTGCTCGGGCGGGGGGTGCTGGCTTTGGTTCTGTTTGCTCCGATTCATTTCTGGAATTATGGTCTGATTCCCCTTGCGGAGCTATTTCTTCGGGGCTGGAACTATCATCCTGCCGGGATGGGAACGATTCATTTCCAAATCCAGCATTTAATTGCTCTTTTTACTCCGATTTTTGACTACTGGCTGGGTCTGGGTAAATACTCCGGTGAGCTGGCAAGGTTCACCATCATTCCCAGTTATCTGGGAATTTTTTTAACACTTCTAGCTCTGGTCAGTCTTTTTGCTTTACCGCGTCTTAATATCTTTGCCAGTTTTTTCTGGATTCAGGTTCTTTTAGTTGCCGGGATTCTTTTCGGGTGCGGGGGATTTCATTTAATTACTCATCTGCCCCTAATCAACCAGTTTCTAAACTTTCGCTATCTCCAGCCGATTTTGGCTCTGGGCATCTCGGTGCTGGCAGGATTTGGATTTGAGAAGCTAACCCTATTGAAAAAATATTTTCTAATTATTCTGGTCATTTTTTTCGGATGGTTGATTTACCATCTGGTAAGCTTCCGTAGCTTTTTGCTCCACGCCCCGAAATTCTTCTTTGCCCTGGGATTGATTCTGATGTTTTTTCTCATTCTGATTTTGTCGGGATTAAGGGAAAAAAGATTTTTTGCTTTTTTCTCGGGATTGGGTTTAAAGGGATTGATTTTTCTCGGGGTGATTGTTGAACTTTTTTCTTATTTTGTTTTTGCGGTTCCTTTTTACGGGACAGAAGCTTTTCAGATAAAAAAACCGGGGTTTGTGGAGAAAAATATTTCCGCTCTGGAGCTGAGGCGAATTTACAGCCCGGATCAAGACATTCTTCCTCCCAATACCGCTTCTTTATTTGGGCTTTATGACCTCAGAGACCGGGGACCGATTTATCCTGAGGATTATTTCCTTCTTTTCTCCTGCCTGAATCGCTGGGAGAACAATGAACAGGCAAGCTGGGAGTATATCAAGCAGGGAAGATTTTACCTTCCGCTGGAGCTGGAAAAAATCTCTGAGCCAGAAAAAGACTGGCTCTTTGGATTCCTCCTGACCAGACACCGGCTTAATGCCAAAAGCCTTCTCCAAGAAAAAAGCTGGAAATTGCTCCTGCCTGCCCCAAATTATTCCAGCCGGGCAGAATTTACCCTGGAGGGAAAAACCCGAGAAGCGGTTCTGCTTCATCCTCCTGCCCGGGCAGAATTAGCTCTTTCCCGGCAAGCATCCGGGCTGATTTTTGAGGCAGGAATTTATCTTCCTAAAAATTCCAGAACTGATGGAGCCCAGTTTTTGCTCCTGAGCAAAAATCAGCTTCTTTTCAGCCGATTCCTGACTCAAAAACAGGCAGAGAAAGGCTTTAGAGAATATCAAATCAGCCAGAAGTTTAAAAAACTATCTCTGGCAACTCTTCCCGGACCCAGAGGCGACCAGACTCAAGATTTTGCCCTGTTCGGTTCCCTGGAGCTTACCAGAACTCTGCCGGAGAATTATCTTTTGCTTGATGACCGCGGACCTTTCCTCTATCTGAGAAAAAGCTCCCTTCCCAGGTTTTTCTCTGCTCCTGCTCCCCGCCTGCTCAAAGAAAGAAAATTAGCTTTAGAAAAAATTTGCCAGCAGGGTTTAAGCAAAAAGCACTGGTGGCTTTCTGCGGAAAATCCGGATTTATTTAAGCCGGTTTATTTAAAGCTTTCTTCTCCTGCCCGAGCTGAGCTTGGGCTGGAAAAAGAAGATACCAGCGGAATTCGTCTCAAACTGGATTATCAGACCCCGGGCTGGCTGGTGCTTTTAAATCTTTATTATCCGGGCTGGCGGGCATATCTGGATGGGAGCGAGGTTCGGATTTACCCGGCAAATTATCTTTTTCAGGCAATTCCCATCCCTGCTGGCAGGCACAAGTTGAAAATGATTTTTCAGCCCTGGAGTTTCTCCCTGGGGCTTTATCTTAGTCTTGGCTCTTTGCTTTTCGGGATTTTTCTTTTGGTGATGATTTGGATTCGGAAATCTGGTTCTGATTTTTAGCTTGAGCTTCTGGCTCAATTCCCAGCTTTTTCATTTTGCGGTAAAGGGAGGTTCGGTCTAAACCAAGGGATTGAGCGGTAAGGGTGATATTATAATTGTGCTCAAGCAGTCTCTGAAGGATAAACTGTCTTTCAAAGACCTCTTTTGCCTGCTTAAGCTCCATCTGGGTAGAGGCTTCCATTGCCAGAGCCTTTTTAGGATAAAAAATTGCCGGAGGAAGGTCTTTCAGGGTGATTTCATCTCCGCTGGAAAGAATTACCATTCTCTCCACAATATTTTTCAGCTCCCGGACATTTCCCGGCCAGTCATATTCCATCAAAGCCTCCAGCACCTGAGGATGAATTTGCTTTTTTCTCAATCTGCTCTTCTGGCAGAAAACCTCCAGAAAATGATTGACCAGCTCGGGAATATCTTCCTTCCTTTCCCGGAGCGGAGGGATATAAATGGGAATAACATTGAGCCGGTAATACAGGTCCTGGCGGAAATTTCCTTTTTCTATTTCCTGCTCCAAATCCTTGTTGGTCGCGGCGATTACCCGAACATCTACCCGGATCGGCTCGCTTCCTCCCAGGCGATTAAACTCCTGCTCCTGAAGAACCCGGAGAACCTTGGCTTGAGTGGCAGGGCTCATATCTCCAATCTCATCAAAAAACAGGGTTCCGCCATCTGCCAGCTCAAACTTGCCCGGTCTTTGCGTCTCTGCTCCGGTAAAAGCTCCCTTTTCATAGCCGAAAAGCTCGCTTTCAATCAGTTCGGAAGGAATTGCGGCACAGTTGACTGCCACAAAAGGGGCATCCTTTCTCAGGCTCTTTTTATGAATTGCCTTTGCCACCACCTCTTTGCCGGTTCCATTCTCTCCCTGAATCAGCACCCATCCTTCGCTCGGGGCTATCTTTTCTATGGTTGCTTTTAGCTCCTGAATCGGCTTGCTCACTCCAGTCAGTTCTTCCTCTTCAATCAGCTCTTTTTTCAGGCGTTGATACTCCCGGCTGAGGTGAGAAAGCTCCAGAGCATGCTCAATGGTGAGAATTACCTTTTCCAGATTTAAGGGCTTTTCCAGAAAATCATAAGCTCCCAGTTTGGTTGCCCGGACCGCACTTTCTATGGTGCCGTGCCCGGAGATAATGACCACCGGAGTTTCTATCCCCTGCTCTTTAATTTTCTCCAGAAGCTGAATCCCATCCATCCCGGGAAGCCAGATGTCAACCAAAATGCAATCAAACTGTTTTTTCTCTAAAAGTTTTAAAGCAGACTCCCCGCTCCGGGCTCCGCTCACCTCATAGCCTTCATCCTCCAGAGCAGAGCCGAGGCTGGTCAGAATGCTCTGCTCATCATCAACTAAAAGAATTTTTGCTTTCTTCTTGGTCATTACCGCTCTGCTTCTGAAGTAATTATCTTTTTCTGCTCCCTGTGAAGAGGAAGCTCAATGATAAATCTGGTTCCTCTAGGCTGATTGTCTTCCAGCCGGATGGTGCCGTGATGGTCATAGATAATTCTCTGGACAATTGCCAAGCCCAGCCCGGTTCCCCGGGGACGGGTGGAATAATAAGGCTCAAAAACCCGGTCCCGCTCCGAGGGAGGAATCCCTCTGCCAGTATCCGCAACCACAATTCTGATAATATTCCTCTCCGGAAAATAGCTGGCAGTTATGGTGATAGTTCCTGCCCTTCCCTCCAGACTTTCAATGGCATTATCTATCAGGTTGATGATGGCTCTTTTGAGCTGGTCCGGGTCAAATTCAAATTCCGGAAGCCCATCCAGTTCAAGCTTGAACTCTATTTCCGGATGCCCCTCCTGATATAAAGCCACCACCTCTTCCAGCACCGGACCGAGCTGACCCGGTTTCAGCCGAAGCCCGGGCAGACGGGCAAAACTGGAAAATTCATCCACCAGACGCTTCATATCCTCTACCTGTCGGATAATCATCGCGGTACATTCCCGAAGCACCCCGGCATCTTCTCCCAGCTGAGATTCATATTTCCGAACCAGCCTCTGAGCAGAAAGCTGAATGGGGGTGAGGGGATTTTTGATCTCATGGGCGATTCTTCTCGCCACCTCCCGCCAGGCAAGAGCTCGCTCTGCCCGAACCAAATCGGTAAGGTCATCTATTAAAAGCACCTTGCCTAAAAGTTCTCCCTTCTCATCGCTCATCCGGCTGAGAGAAAGCCGAAGATAAAGGTTCCTTTCCGGGGTGCGGAAAGAAAACTGCCGAACCACAGTTCGCTTTTGATTTTCTTCCTGTTCCCGGTCCATCTCCTCAATCACCTTCTTCAGCTCCCCGCTAAATGCCCGGTTAAGTGTCTGTCCGACCAGCTCCTGCGACCTTTTCCCTAAAATTAACAAAGCGGATTGATTTACCGCCAGAATCCTGCCAGAAGAATCCGTGGCAATCACTCCAGAATCTATATTTGCCAGAACTGTCTCTATATATATCCTTCGCTCTTCCAGTTCTTTTCGGGAAAGTTTTAAATCCTCGGTCATTTTATTAAAGGAGCGAACCAAAGTGCCAATTTCATCGCTGGATTCCTGCTCTATTCTATAATCCAGATTCCCACTTGCGACCTGCTCGGTGCCTTCTGCCAGAAGCTGAATCGGAACCGTGATGCCCTTGGCAATATAAAATCCAAACCAGATACTCAAAAATAAAACCACCAGAGTAATTAAAACCAAAATGGTCAAATGCTGACGCCGAATACTTGGCTCCCGCTCCTTTAATTTCTGATACTCATCATAAGCACGACGATTTGCTTCCAGTTGTTCCGCCAGACCGGTTGCCAGATACTGACTGACCACCACCGCTCCCACTACATTCCGCTTTTTCTCCCAGCTGGAAAAAATTGGCATTACTCCCCGGATGATTTCCCGGTTAAAAAGTTTCTCCTGAAAATATCCCTCATAGCTGTGAAGGGCTTTGGTAATCACTTCCCGGGAAGGTGCTACTACCGGCGGTTTATCCTCAGCAGTGCTCCGATAAACCAGCTCTCCCTGTCCGCTGAAAATTTCTATCTGGTCAAGGTTGTATTCTACTCTTTTCTTTTCCACCAGCTCTTTTAACTGCTCAAAATTTTCGCTGGACAAAAGCCGATGTTCAGTAATTTCCCGACTGACCTGGCGGGCAAAATGAAGGCTCTGCTCCCCTTTGGTCTGATAGGTGGCTTTGATAATCTGCCGGGAGGCTTCATAAATCCCGCCCACTGCCGGGTCAAACCAGCGCTGAATAGAAGTCTTGATAAAAAAACTGCTTAAATTGAAAAGAATTATCGCCGGACCCAGACTCAAACCAATAAAAGCAATCACCAGCCGGGTGCGAAGATGAGCACCAAAAATCCCCTTCCTTCGCTCAAAAACCAGCTTAACCAGATTCCGCACCACCAGAAAAATCAAAACCAGCGCCAGAATCAAAATTAAATTCCAGAAGGCAAAAAACAGGGTGCTGGAAAGAAGAGGAAGCTCAAGCTGTCGGTGAGCAACCCGGCTCAAATAAAGCTCCAGAGCAAAAGCAATGATAATTACGCCGAGAAAAATAACAATTAAAAATATCTCCCGGCGACGGCGAGCCCGGTCTTGAGCCTCAAGCTCCTCTGCCCGCTCCTTCCAGCTGGTGTATGGTGGCAACCGGCTCATTTTAAAAAAAATCATAGCATATCAGCTCGGGATAAGCCAGTTTTTAAAGAGATGAGCAGGAAATCATCGCAAAAGAGCAGGTTTTAATTTCTCCAGTGCCTGACCGGGAGTAATCTTTCCCTGAGAGATTTGTTTGAGAAGCTCAGGATATTTTCTTTCCAGCTCCTCTTCCAGGCGAGCACGAAGCTGGTCAAAAATCAGCTCCAGAAAATATTTCTTCCTTAACCTCTCCTGATAAAAATGAGCAGGCTGGGTTAAGCTGGTTTTATGCTCTTCAATTGCGGAAAAAAGCTCATCTATTCCCTTTCCCTGCAGAGCTGAAGTTAAAAGCACTGGTTTGGGATGCTTTTCCTCTTCAAATAAAGATTTTAGCTCATAATAAAGGCTCTGCGCCTGGGGACGGTCTGCCTTGTTAATCACAAAAATATCCCCCACCTCCAAAAGCCCGGCTTTCATCGCCTGCACCGCATCTCCAGCCTCCGGAGTTAATACCACCACCACACACTCAGCCACAGAAGCGATTTCCAGCTCTGCCTGTCCCACTCCCAGAGTTTCTATGATAATCTCATCCATTCCAAAAGCATCCAGAACCAAAAGCATCTCAAGAGCAGAGCGAGAAATTCCTCCTCGCTCCCGAGAAGCAACACTGCGGATGAACACTCCCGGGTCTAAAAAATGCTTCTGGAGGCGAATTCTATCCCCAAGCACTGCCCCGCCAGAAAAAGGACTGCTCGGGTCAATCAAAAGGCAGGCTACCCTTTTCCCCTGCCCACGGTATCTTGACACCAGTTGCTCAATTAAACTACTTTTTCCGGCTCCGGGAGGACCGGTAATTCCCAGTTTTTTCCTTCCTTCTGCCCGCTCCCAAAAAAACCGGAAAAAATCCGGAGAAGTATAAGATTGATTCTCAATCAAGCTGAGAATTCGAGCAAGCGCCCTGGTGTCTCCTTTCTGAAATTGCTCCAGTAATTTTTTCTCCTGTTCATCTTTCATCCGGAAGGTCCTTAACCACGAACTTCAAAACCGTCTGCCCGACCCTGATTTTATCATTATGCTTGAGCCGGATGGAACGAATCCTCACCCCATTTAAAAAAGTGCCGTTAGCACTGGCAAGGTCTGAAAGATACACACTTTCTTTCCCAAACACTTCAATCATACAGTGCTTTCTGCTCACCTCCGGGTCTTCTAAGTATAAATCTGCCTCCCGGCTCCTGCCAATAATAAATGGTGAGGTGATAATCTGATAACTATGCGCCCGGGAAGGAGCAGTCATTACCTCCAGATAAAACTCTCTTCCCCGGGGAAGTGGGTGAGCTTCTTCCGGGGAGCTGACCCGGGTATCTTCCCTCAGCTCCTCTATCTCCTGGCTGGAATCCGGGGTCTGGATATCCTTTTGCTCTCCATATTCGCTGAAGACCATCAGGGTTTGTCCCAGCTCTATTTCATCTAAATGAGTCAGCTCTGCCTTCTGAATCCGTTTCTGGTTTAAAAAGGTGCCATTGGTGCTTCCCAGGTCTTCAATCCAGTATGAGCCTTTTTCTTTAAAGATGCGGGCATGCCATCTGCTCACTGCCGGGTCGGTTAAAACCAGGTCAGCTTCCTCTCGCCCAATAATCAACTCATCTTTCTTCAGGCGAAGATGAACCCCCTGCTCTGGTCCCCGAACCACGGTTAAACTTGCCCCGGGATGCCTCCATAAAGAAGTAGCCTCCTTCACCTCCGGACGGTCGCTAACCATTATGGTGGCTTCGCCGGTTGCTTCTCCCTCCTCTGCATCCTCGGAGCGGGCAATGAAAATCTGAAGACACTCCGGACAGCGCACCACCACCTTTTCCATAAATAAATCTTCTGCCAGATTCAATAAGCTCTTGCATCCCGGACAGCTAACAATCATCTTTTACCCCCGCAGAAAAAACCAGATTACTCCTCCCAGAGCCAGAAGCCCGAACAGAACCAGAAGAAAAATCTGCCAGCCCTTAACCGTTTTTTCTTCCCTTAATTTTAAAACCCGATGGCTCAAAGTCAGGTCCCGAAAAATATCCTCAATCTCCGAGCTGGAGGAAAATGAGGCACTCTCATCATATACCGAATTAACCGAAGAACTGGCTTCTTTGCGGGAGGCAATCTGGGTGGTAGGCTCCGCTTCTTTTCCCCGGGAAATCCGGGGAGCAGATACTTCTTTCTCCTCCGGAGCAAGCAATTCCCGCAGGGCAGAAAACATCTCTTTTCCACTCTGGAATCTCTGCTCGCGGTTCTTTGCCAGAGCTTTGGCAATGATATAATCAAACTCTTCTGATAAAGAAGGCTCCAGCTGGCTGGGGGGAATGAAATCATCGTGAAGGATTCGGTAGCAGATTTCCTGAATGTTTTTTCCAGTAAAGGGTTTTTTGCCCGTGGTTGCCTGATAAAGCACCACCCCCAGGCTGAACAGGTCGCTCCTTCCATCCAGCTCCTCTCCGAGAAGTTGCTCCGGGCTCATATAACTGGGGGAGCCCACCAGCTTTCCCTCCCGGGTCAGGTCGGAAAAAGGAAGCCGGGCAATGCCCAGGTCCATAATCTTTACCAGTCTGCCTTCCACAATCATTAAATTTGCTGGCTTGATGTCCCGATGAACAATCCCCCGGGAATGAGCATAATCCAAGCCCTCCCCCACCTGACGAGTAAGCTCCACCACCTGAGAAAGATTCAGCTTCTTTCCCCGGGAAAGAATCTCCTTCAAAGTAATACCATCAAGATATTCCATTGCAATGAAAGGTCCCTGCTCGCTCTCTCCCACATCATAAATGGTCACGATATTGGGATGCTGAAGGGCACCAGCGGCCCTGGCTTCCTGAAAAAGCCTTTTGATATAATCTTCCTTCTTGCCGGTTTCAAGCCCCAGGCTCTCCGGGATGCTCTTAATTGCTACCAGCCTGCCAATGAGCGGGTCCCGGGCTTTATAAACCACCCCCATAGAGCCCCGACCAAGAATTCCCAGCACCTCATAGCGCCCGAAGGCTCGGGGATAATCCTTTTGACTCATCCTGAATATATCCTACTCCCAACCAAAAATGGGAGCAAATTCCTTAAAGCCGATATTCAGGATTATTCGGGTCAAAATCTATATCTTTTAAGCCCGGGTTAATTTTAATCTGGGTGTAGGTATAAGACTCATAAAGCTGGTCATCCCAGTTATACATCACCGCTTTGATTTCCAGAGAGCGAAGGTAATCAATATAATGAATCATCCGATAGCAGTAATATCCCTTGTTCGGGTCTTTGGGCAAAATGCTCTCCATTACATAAACCTTATGACCATCCACCTCCTGAATTCCGTGATTCTTTCGCTTGAGGTCATTAGTGCCTTTTGATTTCATATAATCTTTTTTAATCATATCCAGAAGATTTTTTAAGCCAATCTCGGTCACATAGTGATTGGAGCCTCTATGAGCCAGCTCTGTATATAAACCGAGCCAGGCAGGGACAACACCTAAAATTCTGTCGCTCAAGCCACTTCCTCCCTCTCTTACCCGGACCTTCTCTTTGTAAATCGCTTCATTGTAAAGCGTCTCTCTTCCCTTAAAGGGTCCATCCAGCCATTTCATATAAATGGAAAGAGGCTTCTCACGATATTTGAGTAAAATCTTTTCTACCCCCTGCAAATGACCCTTAACCCGCTCCTGCTTGTAAACAATACATTCATAATCCTTAATCGTCTGATAACGAATCAGACCAATATCTAACAATACCCAGTCCGGGGTGTGGTCTAAAAGAGCCTGGTGCTTGGAAAAATCTAAATTCCGGAAAAACTTACCCAGACCCTGCCAGCTCATAAAATGAGCCTCTACCCCACGCTCAATCTCCGTGGTCTCATCCAGAAACTTGAGATATTTATCTTGAGACAGAGCATTTAATAATCCAGCAGAAATCTCCGGATAAATCTTCCAAAGCTCCGCCTCTGAAGCCGGTTTTTGCGGTTTATATTTCTCCAGCACCGGATGATATTCTTTAGGAGTATTTGCCAGAAGATATTTCCTTCCTTCTTCTCCAGAATAGTTCATCAGGGTCTGGATTTTATCGCATCCTATTTTTTTGAATGCCTGCTCCAGCTCGCCCGGAGAGAAATATTTAACCAGCTTGGCAAAAATCTGAGGCTCAATCTTCCGGAAATCCGGAAGCTCTCCCTGAGTGGGAGATTTAATCCCGTAAACTGAAAAAGCCAGAAAAAATCCCAATAACCCTAGCCAGACCTTTTTCCTTGCCATTTTGCCCCCTCCTTTTTTAATTTTCTGGTTTTAAGACCAGCTTTGCTTCCAGATACCTTTCTATCTCCTTTCGGTCTATGGGCATCAAATGATATTTTCCCTCCAGCCAGAGCCGGGTCTGGTCTGAATAATGCATATTCCAGGGCTGACCGCTGTTCCCGCCAGTAATGACAAATCTTGCCTGATTCAAATCCCCAAAATCTATTATATGCCGAAAAGAAGGACCAAGAAAACATTTAAAAACATTATCCTGATAGGAATAAAAACTGTTATTCACCGTGTTCCAGCCCCCAACCACTGAAAAAGCTCCCTGATTAACCTTAAACATATCAAACCAGCGAGCCAGAGGCTTGGAAAAACCGAGTGGATGAATAAGTTTTAATGTATGCACTCTTCCCCACTGCCACCGGCTCATCCGGACACCAAACTTCTTTTCTAAATCTGAAACCGCCTGATGAAACGCCTGATACAAAATCTGCTCCCGGCTCTCCTTCTCCGGGGTATCCCTGCGGTCAAAAAGTTCCCCACCCTTCAGCCAGAGCCGGTCAAAACCATTAAAAGCAAACTGGTTTCGGGCAAATTGCTCATAAACCTCCGGGCTCATCTCATCCTGATAGGTAAGCTGAAATGCTCGCCAGTAGGTCGAGAAGAAAATGGTCGGAGCCGGACTGGTGGTGGTTAAATTATAATCCCATTTTTTTAAATGCCGGAGAGCAAGCTCGGTTTTCCTTTCTTTGCCGGCATATTTTTCCAGGATTTTAATCAGAACCGGAGCCAGCCTCTCTGCCTGTTTGCTGTAATGGTCATACTGGATTTGCATCATATCTTCTATGGTTAGTTTATCTTTGGAAAGGAGCAGTTCCAAAATTCGCTCCGCCCGATATGGCGGGCAAAATTTATAACTGATAATTCCGGGAAATTCTTTTCTGGGCATCACCTCATTATTGGCAGTGATAATATATCCTCGCTCGGGATTATAAACCTGAGGAACCTGGTCCAGAGATAAATATCCCTTCCAGTCTGAGCTGGTCTCTGCCCGCACCGGAAAATCTCCCTCCCAGCCGAAGCGAATCGGATAGAGCCCCGCAGAAATATATCCGATGTTCCCATTAGCATCCGCATAGCTCCAGTTCTGAATCGGGGTGCCCATCTTAAAAATCGCCTTCCTGAACTGCTCCCAGTTCTCTGCCCTCGCTACCTCTAAAAGCGATAAAATCAGGTCTCTGGGCTCGGCTCCGGTCCAGCGGAGTGCTAAAACCTCTTTCCGGGGAAAATTCCCGGAAAGAACATCATTAAGCACCGGACCATACCGGCTCAGCCTTACTTTAAAAACCTCCTCTTTAAACCCTTCTCTGGTGCGGATTTTGATTTTCTCCTCCACAACCTTAAAATCTTCCCAGCCCTGCGGACCCAGGTATTGCATAGGATTTTCCGGATTTATCCGCAGGATAAACAAATCATCCATATCCGCACAGGTGGTGGTGGCGCTCCAGGCTATTTTTCTGGTATGCCCTAAAACCACCATTGGCACCCCGGGGAATAAGGCTCCAATGGCTTCATACTCCGGGCTTTTCAAGTGGATTTCATACCAGATGGAAGGAAGGGTAAGTTCCAGATGCGGGTCATTGGCTAAAATTGGCTTTCCGCTTTTGGTTCTTGAGCCAGCCACCACCCAGCTATTGCTGGCAAAAGGAGCGCTCAGCCCAAAAAACCATTTTCTATATCCCCGGGCGATTTTTAAAATTTCACTCAGGGCTTTGGGGTCCGCCTGAGCGGAGCGGAAGGGAAAATTATTTAATTTCAAGCCCTGCCTGGGTGCCGGCTGGGAGCGTTCGGGTTGGAATTCTCCCGGCTGAATAATATATGGCTCCTGCTCCGGGTCCCGGGGCAGAATTTCAAAGGCTTTTTCTCTTCCCTGCTCCAGAGCCAGTTGATAGCGAATCAGCTCCAGCTCCCAGTTCAGGCTCAAGCCCCAGCCAATATAAAGACCAATAGCAACAGTATCCTCCGGAGTCCAGGGAGAAGGCTGGTAAGAGAGTATATTGAATTCTATGGGCAGATTACCCTTTCGCCTTTCCAGAAAAGCATTTACCCCACGAGAAAATGACTCTAAAACCATTTTACTTTCTGGACTTAAATCCTTGAGCCGAGAACGAGCCAGCCGGTAAAGTCCGATGGTGCGAGCAAATTTGTCCTGCTTTATTACCTCAGGAATATCTCCAAAAATTTCTGCCAGCCTCCCCTCTGCCAGCCCCCGAAGAAGATAAATTTGGAAAAGCCGGTCCTGTGCCTGAACATATCCACTGGCAAAAAATAAGTCTGATTCATTCCGGGCAAAAATATGAGCAACGCCCCACCTGTCCCGGAGAATCTCCACCGGCTCCTTCAAGCCCGGAAGGTTTATTTCCCCTTTCACCTGAGGCATCGGCTTTTTAATCAAAAGCCAGAAGAAAAATAGCCCCAGAACCAAAACACACAAAACCAGAAAAACCAGACTATAAGCCAGATACCTCCAGAGCTTTTTGCCCATTTTTAATTCCTTTATGTCAGGTTATACCACAACTAAAAATTTCAATGCAAGGATTTTATCAAAGAAAGGAGATTTTCCAAAAGCTCCGGGGAGGAGGTTTTAATTAAAAGCTGTTTTTTCCGGGAAAATTCTCCGGAAAGAATCTCAATCCGGCTCTTTGCCAAGCCCAGGGTTTTAGAAAAAAAATGCACCAGCTCCTTATTAGCTTTCCCTTTCTGAGCCGGAGCATTTACTTTTATTTTTAAATATCCTTCTGGAGTTATCCCCTCAATGCTATTCTTTTTCGCATTGGGCTGGACTTGAAGAAAAAGAATCAATCCCTGCTCGGTGGTGCGAAAAAATGAATCTTCCGGGCTCATTCCCGTTTTTGGGCACCAGGAGCAATTCGGGTGAGCTTTTCTGCTTCCTGGTCTTTTCTCCGGACAGATTCTTCAGTGGCTTCCAGAAGTTTGAGATGAGTATTAAGCACAGAGCGTAGCTCTTCAATCAGCTTCAGCCTCTGGTTTTTTAGCTCCCGAATCTCTTCCTCTATATCCATTGCCCGGGTTTGTGCCTGCTGGAGGATTTTCTCTGCCTCCATCTCTGCCTCGCTTAAAATTACCTGAGCTTCCTTGACCATATTATTCTTCATATCCTGCGCCAGCCTTTGCGCCATCATCAAAGTATCCTTTAAGGTCTGCTCCCGGGATTTAAACTCGGAAAGCTCGGAATTCTTTCGGGAAAGCTCCTCTTCCAGATAACGGTTCTCCCGAATTAAATCCTCCAGCTCACTGGCAACCATTTCCAGAAAAGAGAGCACCTCTGTCGGGTCAAAGCCCCGAAACCGCTTTTTGAATCTCTTGCCGGAAATCTCTAGAGGGGTGAGCTTCATTTCTTTTTCTCCTTATCCGTGGTTAGAAGTTTTCCCAGCTCCTGGCTCCGCTGAGTTGCCTGCTCCACCGCCCGAATGATAAGCCCGCGAAATCCGCCTTCTTCCAGCACCGAAAGCCCGGCAATGGTGGTTCCCCCCGGGCTGGTCACCATATCCTTTAGCTCCCCGGGATGACGGGCGGTCTCCAGCACCATCTTCCCGGCTCCAGCAACGGTCTGAGCAGAAAGAATCAGAGCAAGCGGACGGCTCAAACCCATCTTTACCCCGGCATCTGCCAGTGCCTCTATCAAAACAAAAATATAAGCCGGACCGCTCCCGCTCAGTCCGGTCACCGCATCTAAAAGCTCCTCTTTGTCCAGCTCCACCACCCTGCCAAGTGCGGAAAGAACCAATTTTACCTGTTCCTGCTCCTTTTCCGAGAGGAGCTGGTCTGAATAATAAGCACTTATTCCCTCGCCAATCAAAGCCGGGGTATTGGGCATTACCCGAACCAGATGAACCTCACTTCCCAAAAAGCTCCGGATACTCTCCAGCTTCACCCCTGCCACAATGGAAATTATCAATGGCTTTTTCTTCCGAGCAGGCTCTGCAATCTCCTGAAGAACCTGATTTATTACCTGAGGCTTTACCGCCAGCACCACCATCTCTGCTTCTTCTATCAGTTCAGGGTTGCTTTTCATCTTCCGCACCTGATACTCTTCCAGCATCAGGTTGACCCGAGTCGGGTCCGGGTCATAAATCATAATCAGGTCGGCGCGGGCTCCTGCCCGAAGCAAGCCCCGCACCAGAGCCTCGCCCATCTTCCCGGCACCAATTACCCCTAATTTCCTGCTGAAACCCGGCATTGCTCCCTCTCTCCAAAAATTGCGGTGCCCACCCGAACAATCGTGGCACCTTCTTCTATTGCCACCTCAAAATCATTGCTCATTCCCATAGAAAGCTGGGGCAGTTTAATCCCCAGCTCCCCTTCCAGCTTATCCCGAAGCTCTCTTAGATGAACATAATAAGGTCTTGCCTGCTGGGGGTCCGGAAAATAAGGAGGCATAGTCATCAGCCCCTGAAGCTTTATATGGGGCTTTTGTAAAGCGGATTCTACCAGAGACCGCAACCGCTCCACACCCACCCCGGCTTTGCTCTCCTCCGGACTGAGCTTGACCTCTAACAAAATGGGCATCTTCACCTCAGCTTTTCCCGCCCGCTTTTCTAT
Source organism: uncultured bacterium (assembly GCA_964553915.1). GTDB lineage: Bacteria > RBG-13-61-14 > RBG-13-61-14 > RBG-13-61-14 > DRUE01 > CAZKMM01. Next base: position 3,426 of record CAZKMM010000018.1, on the reverse strand, counting down.
CTCCTCTAAAAGAGCCAGAGAATCCACCGAATGAATCAAAACCACTTTCCCTATTAAATACTTTACCTTATTCCGCTGAAGAGTGCCAATGAAATGCCAGCGAATTCGTGGGTCCGGAATCTGGCGAGATTTATCCCGAAGCTCCTGAGCATAATTTTCTCCAAAATCAAACTGCCCCAGCTCCAGAGCCATTTGAATCAATTCCACCGGCTTGGTCTTGCTTACTGCTACCAGAAGAATATTATCCTTCCTGCCACTGCGTTCTTTTGCCTTCTCTATCCTGCTCCAAACCTGCTCCAGATTCCTTTTTAATTCTTCCTTCTCCATTATTCTTTCCCGGAAGCTGGTATGATTATCCCGAGCCGAAGCAAATCATCAACCACTTCTGCCAGGGGAAGACCAATTACATTGGTATAAGAGCCTTCAATCTCCTTGATTAATCCGGCACCAATTCCCTGCGCCGCATATCCTCCGGCTTTATCATAGGGCTCATTTGTGGAGATATAAGCCAAAATTTCCTGCCCGGTTAATTCCTTAAGTAAAACCTTGCTTTCCACGGTATTGCTCAATCTCTTTTTGCTCTGAGGATGATAAATATGGTATCCACTGACCACCTGATGCCATCTTCCGCTTAATCTCCGAAGGAATTCCCTTGCCTGCTCTTTATCTTTAGGTTTTCCTAAAATTAGCTCATCAATTACCACCACGGTATCCACCCCCAAGAACCAGAAATCCTTCTTCTCACTGACCAGCTCCACCACCTTTTCCACCTTTGCCCGAGCACAGGTTTGAACATAAAGCCTGGGCTCCTGCTCCTGGCAGGAAATCACCCCATCCTCTTCCAGATTGCTGGGCATTACGCTGAATTTAATTCCCAGTCGGCTCAAAAGTTCTCTCCGCCGGGGAGAGGCAGAAGCTAAGACTAAATCCATTTTATTTTCATATATCATTTTTATTAGCTTAATGATAAACCTTATAAGCTGTCAAGGGAAAAAAGATTTTTTGAATCCCAGGAGTAATTTCCTGAATCAAAATTAGAGAAAAATATTAAAACTTGACGAAAATTTTTAATTTTTTTAAAATATTGCTATAATATTTTTACAAAAATCTCCGGGAGATGGGGGAAGGGTTCCGAGTAAAAATCAGAACTGATTCCAGGGATGGCAAAAGACAAAGATAAGCTTATTGCCTCTGCTCAAAAACTCGCCCAGCGGGGTCAAACCGAAAAGGCGATCAAAGAACTCCTTAAAGTTTTGGAGATAGACCGCAAGGATGTTAAGGTTCATCTCCGTTTAGGCGATTTATATTCCAAAGTCAAGAAAAAGGAAGAAGCCATCAAACATTATCTGGAAGCGTCCAAGCATTATACTAAAACTGGTTTTTATTCTAAAGCGATTGCGGTTTACAAACGGGTCCTGGAACTGGATGAGCATCGGGAAGATGTTTATTTGAATATGGCTGATTTATATCAGCGGATGGGAATGGTTGGCGATGCGATGAATTATTACCAGAAGGTTGCGGAAAGGTATGAGCTGGATGGAAATTTAAAAGAAGCTCTTGATATCTACCGCCAGATGGCGGAGTTGGACCCCCGCAATGTCATCAACCTGACCAAACTGGCAGAGATTTATTATAAGAACGGCTTAAAGAAGGAGGGGTATCAGGTATTTCGCCGGGCATTGGATGAGCTGAAGGAACAGAACCGGTTTGAGGATTATGTCCGGCTGATGGAAAAACTGGCAAAGGCGGACCCGGAAAATACCGAAAATTTGAGGGAACTGGCAGATATTTACATTCGGAGGAAGGCTTACGAGCGGGCTTATGCGATTCTGACCCGGCTCATTCAGCAGAAACCGGATGATGCTAAATCCCTTTCTGACCTGGCACAGGTCTGTATCAAGCTGGAACGAAAAGATGAGGCAATTACCCGACTCAAAGAACTGGCAAAGGTTTATCAATCTCAGGGCTTCCGACAAAGGGCAAGAGAAGCCCTTCAGAAGGTGCTTCAGCTTGACCCCAATGACCCTCTGGCAAAGAAAGCTCTCGGGGCTCAGGCAGAAGCTCCCTCACCCCCGCCTTCGGAGCCGGAAGTTGTTGAGCTGGACGAGGAAATAGCAGAGGAAGTAACAGAAGAAGTGGTGGAGGTAGGAGCAGAGGAGGAAGAGATAGAGGAACTGGAAGAAGCAGTGGAGGAAGAAGCGGTAATCACTGCCCCGGAAGAGGAGCATGAAGAAGTCCCGGAGCATCTCACTCCTGAACAAATTCAGGAACACCTGGTAGAAGCAGACGTTTATTTAAAATACGGTTTGCGGGATAAAGCTCTTACTCATATCCAGAGCGTGCTCAAGGTTGATCCGGAAAACTTAGAAGCCCTCCAACGGCTAAAAAACATAGAGCTGGAAAAAAAGAATCAGGACCGGGCAATTGCGATTTTAAAACAAATGGGAGAGATTGCTCAGAGGAATTCCGCCTGGGAAATCTTGAAATCAGCAAGTGAGGAGATTTTAAGCTATCAGCCCGATGACTCTTCTACTCAGAGCTGGCTTCAGCTGGCAGAAGAAAATCTGGCAAAAGCACCGGAACCTGCACCTGCGGTGAGCGAGCCAGAGGTGGTGGAAGAAGAAATGCCCGAGGTGATAGAGGAGGCAGAAGTGGAAATGCCGGAGGAGGTAGTAGAGGAAGAAGCTATGCCCGAAGTGGTGGAAGAAGAGCCAGTCTCTGGTATGGAGAAAACCGAGGCGGTTGAAGAAGTCACCATCAGCCAGAGAAGCGAGCAAGCTCCGGATTTCAGTGAAGAGATAGAAGAAGCGGAATTTTATGCTCAGCAGGGCTTGGAAGAGGAGGCTTTAAGGGTATATCTGGAAATTCTGGAAAAAGACCCCACCAATAAACAGGCGGTTCGTCGGGTTCAGGAGCTGGAAAAAATTGTCAAAGAAAAGCAGGCAAGAGAAGAAGCGGTAAGCGAACCCGCTCCAGCCCGGGTAGAAGAGACTGCACCAGCTCCACCAGAATCAGCAGAGCCGAGCCCGGTAGAGGTGGAGATAGAGGAAGAAGAATATCCAGAGGTGATTGAGGAAGAAGTGGTGATGGAAGAAACCGCGTCTGAGCCCGCAGAAGAAATTCCCCGGGTAATTGAAGAAGAAGCGCCTCCAGAGCCAATTGCTTCTGCCCCTGCTCAAGAAGAAGTTGAAGAAGAAGCCCGGCCCATCCCTGCGGAGCCAGAAGCAGAAATAAAACCCTCGGCACCTGAAATAGCTGGGGAAGAAATAATTGAAGAAGAGGTGACCATCACTGAAGAAGCAGTGCGGGAGGAACCGGTTTTAGAATTCAAGGAAGAAGAAGCACCAGCAGAGCCAGAAAAAGAGATGGTCTTAGAACCTGAGCCTCCCGCGGTCTCGCCTCCACCGGAACCACCCACTGCTCTGG
>CAZKMM010000017.1:27898-30757 GCA_964553915.1 uncultured bacterium | reverse complement strand
CTGCTTTCTAATTTAAAACGAATTAATTCTTATATTACCAATGTTGCTTATCCCATTGTTCAAAAGAGGGGCGGGGAAGGAGGTTAGGTTTCTCCGGAAAGATTTTTTCTGCTTTTAATATATTTGCGAATTTTTTCTCGGCTTTCTTCATCCAGGTCAATGAACTGCACTGCCATTCCTGGAGGAAATTTTTTGGGAGCCCCCTTAGGATAAACAATCCTGATAACCTTTCCCTTTACTTTAACCGGCTGGTCATTTTCAAATAGCTTAAGTTCTAAAGCAATCATACTCCCCAGGGGGCGGGGTTCGGTGGTGCGGATGTAAATTCCCCCTTCGGAAAGGTCATAGATTTTTTCTGAATTAATTTTTACTCGCTCAAATCTCCTCTTATTCTTTTGTTCCATAATTCTCAAATAGTATAGCAGAAATTTTTTAGAGAAATCAATCGGGCTAGTAAAGGTTTGTTGCTTTGTGGTTTGATTGACCAGAAATTTTATCATCATATAATATCAGAAATGAAGCTAAGGAAATATCTTCGGGTTCCTTTGCCTTTGCGGGTTAATTATAAACTTGAGGAACAGGAGGAATTCCAAAAAGGAATTATTGAAGATTTAAGCTGGGGAGGGGTATTTCTGCAAATTGATTCTCCACCTCCTTCGGGTTCTAGATTAATTATCCAGATTCCGATTCCTGAGCAAGCGGTGCGGTTGGAGCTCTGGGGCACAGTGGTTCGGGTTCGGGAAAAAGAAGTCGGAAAGCCTGCCGGGGTGGGAGTGGAGTTTGATGAGCTGGACCACGAATCCCGGGGACAAATTCAATTTCTGGTTGATTATTGGGTTCGCTCTCTCCTGCAAAAGATCAGCAAATGAGCTCTGCGGAGGAGAATCGGTATGGGCTGGTTGCTCCTGCCTTGCCGGTAGAAGGACTATTTGAATACAGAATTCCTGCCAATCTAAAAGAGAAAGCCCAGGTAGGAAAGCGGGTTTTAGTGCCTTTTGGGAATCGCAAGATTACCGGTTATCTGATTGAGATATATAACAGCTCCCGGCTTGAAGAGAGCAGGCTCAAGGAAATTATAGATGTTTTAGACCCACAGCCTTTATTTCTCCGCGAACAGATGGCTTTTTTTCGTTTTTGCTCAGAATATTATCAGGCACCTCTGGGCGAGGTTTTAAAAACCGCTCTGCCTCCCGGGATAAATGTTTATTCCCGAAAGTTGGTGAGAATCACTGAGGAAGGCAGGGATTATCAGGGAAAGCTAAGCCTTAAAGCAAAAAGGGTGCTGGAGATAATTGAGCAATTTGAGGAACTTCCTAAAGAGCGGATTTCTTTACTTTTAGATGAGCCGGTATCAGATGCTTTACTTAATCAATTGGCGAAAAAAGGATTAATTGAAATTCTGGAAAATATAGACCCTGCCCGGGTCAAACCCAAAAAAGAGCTTGAGATAAAAATTAAAAGACATCCCAGCCAGGAAGAAGAACTTTATCTTTCCCGTCGGGCACCGGAGCAGTATCGTTTGTATTTACATTTAAAAATGGTTGGCCGGGCATTTCTCGGGGAATTGAGAGAGCAGTTTAAAAATCCTTTAAATTTAGTCCGGGCGCTGGAGAGGAGAGGACTGGTTAAAATTGAAGAAAAGCTGATTGAAAGAAAACCTTTTACTTTAGAGCTTCTTCCTTATCCGGAGCCAGAGCATTTGACTCCAGCTCAGAAAAAGGCATTGGAGCAAATCCGTAAACCGATTTTAGAAAACAAAAGCGAAGTATTTTTACTGGTGGGAGTGACCGGAAGCGGAAAAACCGAGGTGTATATTCAGTCTGCCAAGCTGGCTTTATCCCGGGGAAAATCGGTTTTGATTTTAATTCCCGAGATTGCTCTTACTCCCCAGCTTCTTCATCGGTTTCGGAGCAGATTTCCTGAGCAGAAGATTGCCATTTTGCACAGTGGCTTGAGCCCGGCAGAGCGTTTTGACCAGTGGTGGCAGATTCGTCGGGGAGAGGTTTCACTGGTAATTGGTGCCAGAAGTGCCATTTTTTCTCCGTTAAAAAATCTCGGACTGATTGTGGTAGATGAGGAGCAGGATAGTGCTTATAAGCAGGAGAGCGGAGTCAGATATAATGCCCGGGACCTTGCGGTCTGGAGAGGAAGAAATCAAACCGCGGTGGTGATACTGGGTTCAGCCACCCCTTCGCTGGAAAGCACTTATAATGCTCAGATAGGCAAGTATCAGATTTTAGAATTGCCCGAGCGGATAGATTCTCGTCCTCTGCCGGAAATTCAGGTGGTGGATTTAAAAGAAGAGCTTAAAGCATCATCTTCTCAATCTCATCAACAGGAGCCTCAAGCCTTACAGGAGATTGAGCCCGGTCTTTTTTTTACCACTTCATTGAAGCAGGAGCTGATTGAGAATTTTCGTCGTGGCAATCAATCCATAATATTTCTTAACCGGAGGGGGTTTGCCCCGGTTTTAGTCTGTGGAGATTGTGGATTTAATTTTACCTGTCCCAATTGTTCGGTGAGCTTAACCTGGCATCAAAACCCTACCCGACAAAGGATTTCTCCCCTTTACGGAAATTTGAAATCCTCGCCTTATCTTCTCTGTCATTATTGTGGCTATCATCAGCCGGTTCCAGAATATTGTCCGGAATGTCTCTCAGTAAATCTTCGCCAGCTAGGATTGGGCACGGAAAAAATTGAGCAGGAACTGAAAAAATTGCTTCCTTATGCCCGAATTGCCCGGATGGACCGGGATACGATGGGAAACCGAAGAGCATATTTTGAGTTAATCCAGAAAATGGAATTTAAAGAGATTGACATTTTGGTCGGAACCCAGATGGTTGCCAAAGGGCATGACCT
>CAZKMM010000017.1:14643-27798 GCA_964553915.1 uncultured bacterium | reverse complement strand
GGACCTGCTCCCTGTCCGATTTTTCGGCTTCGGGCAAGGGTCAGATTTCAGTTTCTGATTTTTTCTTCCCGAGCTGGAATTCTGGGAAAGTTTTTGCAAAAGTTAATCTCTAAACTTAAAGAGGAAGTTCCCAGCTCAGTGAAAATAGAATTAGACCGAGACCCTGCTTCATTGCTCTGAAAAAATTTAAAATTATAATGAGAGGATGGCAAGAAAACTCTGGAGCTTGGGTAAATTATTCCTTTTGCTGGCAGGTATCTTTGTAATTATTTATTCAGATTTTCAGGGGCAAAAACATAAGCTCCGGCTTCTTCCCACTCAGGCTGAGCTGGAGGCAGTTCTGACGGGAGCAAATCTCAAAGACCGAAAGGCTTATCCTATTCCTCATTATCCGGGCGGTATAGAGGAGAACGGGAAAAAGCTAAAAGCGGTGGCAGTGCTCACCGCGGAGTTGGAGCCAGAAATAAAAGGTTTTACAGACCAGATAAATATTCTCTTTTCCATTGATGAGACAGGAAGAATTATCGCCTTAATTCCAATCAGTCATCGGGAGAGCAAGCATTATTTTCGTTTGATTGAGCGGGCGGGATTTTTTCAGAAAATAAAAGGCAAAAGATATACCGAGCTGGATGATATAAAAGCGGTGAGCGGAGCTACCATCAGTTCCCGGGCGATTCTCCAGGATATAAAAACCTCAGCCCAGCTGGTGATGGAAAAGATATTTGGAGCAGAGGGAGAGGTGGTTTCTAAGCCAGGCTGGATTGATTTATATTTTCAGCCCAAAATCATTATTCTTTGTTTGATGCTTTTCTTCGGGCTGATTTTAAGGTTAGGGCGTCTTCCCGGATGGACTCGCTGGCTGGGGTTTGGATTGAGTATTGGGATAATTGGGGTCTGGTTAAAAACCCCTCTTTCCCTTCCACATTTTTTCCAGATTCTGGCTTTAAAAATCAATTTTTCTTCTAATCCATATCTGGTTGTAATGATTGGGTTTGCTTTTTTCTCCACCCTCTTTTTTGGTCCGGTCTGGTGTGGATATTTATGTCCTTATGCTGGCTTGCAGGAATTTGCCGGGAGATTAGGGAGAAAAGTTCGCTGGCATCCTTCTTTAAGGATTCAAAAAATTTTTCGGGAAATTCGCTGGGTAATTTTATTTTCTCTGGTTCTGCTTTATTTTATTGGAGGAAAGTCAGAGGCTTCTGAAGTGGAGCCGTTTTTCTTTTTATTCTCCCGGAGCTGGTCAGTAATTCCCCTAAGTTTGATTGTGTTTACACTTTTAGCCAGCTTTTTCCTTCCCAGATTCTGGTGTCGGTTTTTCTGTCCCACCGGGGCAATATTGCTTTTATTATCCAGCCATAGAAAAATTTTTAAGATGATAGAGAAGGGGGTTAAAGAAAGTCAGATAGACCCGGAAGCAGAGGGCAAAAAAGAAAGTAAGAGCAACCCTGAAGTTTCTAGTCAATCCTGATTAAATGATATTTCTTTTTCCCAACCCGGATAACTATAAAATGCTCACTTGCCAGGTCTTTTAAGCTCAACTGGTAATTCAGGTCAGTAATTCTTTGTTGATTGAGATAGACTCCGCCTTCTTTGATTTTCCTCTTGGCTTCTGCTCGGCTGGGAAAGATTTTTGCCCGTTCCAGCAAATCAAGCAGGGCGATTCCTTTTTCCAGTTCTGATTTGTTAACTTGATAGCTGGGAGCCTGGTCAAAAACCATCAGAAGCTCCTGGTCAGAGAGATTTTCCAGCTTTTCATAGAATAATAACTGGCTGGCTCGTTCTACCTGCTCTGCCTGGTCTCGGCTATGAACCATACTGGTAATTTCAAAAGCCAGCCTTTTTTGAGCGGTTCTTTTTTCTGGCTCGGTTTTTACCAGCTGGGCTAGTTCTTCAATTTCTGAAAGAGGCAGAAGGGTAAAGTATTTTAAATACCTGACCACATCCCGGTCATCGGTTTGAATCCAGTATTGGTAAAATTGATAGGGGCTGGTTTTTTTCGGGTCAAGCCAGACAGTTCCCTGCTCGGTTTTGCCAAATTTAGCTCCACTGGCAGTAGTGACCAGAGGAAAGGTAAGACCATAAGCCTGAGCTTGCCGAAGCCTACGAATTAAATCTATCCCAGCAGTGATATTTCCCCACTGGTCTGAGCCACCGACCTGAAGCCGGCATTGATACTGGTCAAAAAGATGAAGAAAATCATAAGCCTGAAGAAGCTGGTAGCAGAATTCGGTAAAGCTGATTCCCTCCTCACTCTCCAGCCGGAGTTTGACCGATTCCCTGGCGAGCATTTCGCTCAGGCGGAAATGCTTTCCAATATCCCGGAGAAATTCTATTAAATTTAATTCACCCAGCCAGTCAAGATTGTTGACCATAATCAACTCTGCTGAGGCTTTTCCATAGCAAAGAAAATGCTCCAGCTGAGCTCGGATTCCCTCCAGATTTCTTTCTATTTGTTCCCGGCTCATTAAAGGACGCTCTTTGCTTTTTCCGGAAGGGTCGCCGATTAATCCAGTGCCTCCTCCCACCACCGCGATTGGTCTGTGTCCGGCACGCTGGAGATGAACCATCCCCATAATTACTAAAAGATTCCCGATATGAAGACTATCCGCGGTGGGGTCAAAGCCCGCGTAAAAGGTAACCTGCTCCTGATTCAAAACTTTTTTCAGCAAAGGGTCAGTTACTTGATAAATAAAACCTCGCTTCTCTAATTCCTCATATACCTCCATTCTCAACCTCTTGCCTGAAAAATATAACATCCTATTGGATTTGCTTCAAATTTTATATTTGGATTTTCGTCAGAAGAAACTATAATAATTATTGATGAAAGTAAAATGTGAAGCCTGCGGGACAGTTTATGAAAACCCCACCAGTATGATTTGCGATAAGTGCGGAATGAGAATGAGCCGGGTGCTTCCAGCCAGCGAGGAAGAGGAGCCGGAATATGTTCGCTGTCCTAATTGCGGAGCGCTGAACAAAAAAGATGCCCGAATCTGTTTTGATTGCGGGGAATTAATCCGAACGAAAAGAGAAATTTATTGAGCCGGAAGCTTTGAATTCTCAAAGGCTGATTGTTTTTTCTCTGCTGGTAGGCGCTCTGCTCTCAACTATATCTTTAATTTTAAGCTTCCAGCTTTTCTGGCTTCATAGAATTTTCTGGGCTCTGGGTATTTTGCTGGTTTTTCTTTATTATTATTTCCACTGGAAGGCTCCTCGCTGGTTTTTTAATCTTTTGGCTCTGTTTAATCTTATCATCTGTATTATCTGGGGAATCTGGTTTGCTCCTTATCCGATTTTATCGGTTTATTATTTTTTGGGCTATCTGGTTTTGGTAAGGCTTTTTGAGCTGGAAACTTCCCGGGATTTTAAGCTCACTTTACTTTTAAGTTTTTTGGAGATTTCTTCTGCCAGCCTTCTGGTTATTGGCTTGCGTTATTTTTTGCTTTTCTTTGCCTGGCTTTGTCTGGCTCTTTTTGCTCTGAGTCTGATTATTATTGCGGGTGAGCAAAAAAAGCCGATTCCGGGGGTAAAGGTTTTATTTGCTGAAATTTTTTCTGCCAGTGTTTTCAGCATCATCTTCGGGGTTTTTATTTTTTTCTTTCTCCCGAGATTGGGGTTTAGCATAATCGGGTTTCCTCTTTACAGCCGGGTAAAATGGAGTGGATATTCTGATTCCATCACCTTGGGCACAGTTAACAGGATTTTGCAGAACCGGAAAATAGTTATGCGGGTTAAACTCAGGGGCAGAAAATCTCCTCTGCCGGGAATTAGATGGCGAGCCAAGTCGCTTGACCTTTATCAGAATAATAGCTGGAGTGATAATTTAGGCATTGCCCGGGTTTATCACAACAGATATAACCACCCTATCAGGGTATTTGATAAGAATCTGCCGGGTGAAAAAATTTTTCAGGAATTTTTTATAGAGCCGGGGTATCGGGGAGACCTCCCTTCCGCAGGAATTGCGGTGTATTACTCAATTCCAATTATTTTTTCCAATCTTTATTTTACTTATAATCAGTATTCTACTCTCAATTATGCGAGCCTGGAGCCATTTTATTATTATGTAGAAGCAATCCTTGCTCATTTTACTCCGGAAATGATAAATGAAGCTTTATCGGAATTTTATTCTTCTTATCCGGGGAGTTTTCCTGGATATTTTGTAAATTTTTTACAACTTCCTTCGGAGAGTGAGCCTGTATGTCAACTGGCAAAGCAGGTTAGTGCTTCATATCCTGACTACTTTTCTAAAATTCAGGCTCTTAAAAACTATTTAAATAAAAACTATCATTACTCTTCCTCTGAGCTTCCCGGGGGAGAAAATCCTGTTTACGAATTTTTGTTTGTAAAGAAGAAAGGAAATTGTGAATACTTTGCTACTGCGATGGTTTTGATGCTCAGATGCCTCGGGATTCCCAGTCGGCTGGCAATTGGATATATTGGTGGAGAGTGGAATTCTTATCAGGATTATTATCTGGTTCGGGAAAGTGATGCTCATGCTTGGGCAGAGGTGGTATTACCGGGATTGGGATTTATGGAGGTGGATGCCACGCCCGCTTCGGTTCAGCGAAGGCAAGCAGGTAGTTTTGAGTTTTATCGGTTCATAGACCCTTTGATTTTTCGCTGGAACCGCTGGATTGTAGATTTTTCGGTCCAGGACCAGCTTCGGGTGTTTAGGAGATGGCGGGCTAAGCAATGGGGGGTGAATTTCTATTTTAATATCCACCGGAGCAGGATTTTGGATAGGCTTCGGGCTCACCGCTTATGGGCAGGAATAATTCTCCTGTGCCTGATTATATTATCTCTATTTATTGTTATGAGGCGGGATAGAAAAGCTAACTGGCAGGTAAGCTGGAAGAAAACCGGTAGAAATAATTTGGTGCAGAAGCTTTATTTGAAGATGTTCAAAAAGTTAAAGAAAGCTGGTTTAAAAGTTTTGCCTTCTTATACCGGGCTGGAGCTGGCGAGAAATTTTCCTCTAGACTCTGAAGAGAGGAAGGTCATTGAGGAAATTACCTGGATATATTATTCCACTAGATTTGGGGGAGCAGAGATAAATAAAGAAAAAATCAAATCTGCCTGGAATCAATTAAGGGCTTTAAAAATGAGTGGGAAGTAAGTTATTTGGTTAACCGCTCAATCAGTCTGAGGACATTATCAAAATCAAAAGGCTTGAGCAGATAGTCATCAAAATACTCATCCCATTGACCGATATTGCTTTTAGAAGTAAAAGCCACTACTGGAATATTTCTTAATTCCGGGTCCGAGCGGATGATTTTGGTCGCTTCCAGTCCGTTCATCTCTGGCATAACAATATCCATAATGATCAGGTCGGGCTTTTCTCGTTTTAATTTTTCCAGAGCCTCCTTGCCGTTAGTAGCAACAATTGTATCGTATCCCTGTTCTTCCAGATGCTCACAGAGAGCCTGGAGAAGGAGTTGATTATCATCTACAATCATTATGGTTTTGCTCATTTTTAACAAATTATATTACCAAAATTAAGAAAATAAAAGTCTGAAATTTCCCTATTGATAGGATAAATTTATCGCTCAGGGAATTCTTTGGCTGGGTATTCCTTCCGCATCTTCGGGGTAATTTTTTGTATCCGGTGATTTTCTATTTTTCTTCGGGCATTGCTTCAGTGGTGAAAGTAAGCACATATTCCAGCTTTCTTAGAGTGCTTTCTTTTCTGCTTTCCACCAGAGGACTCGTGCCAGATAGATATAATTGGGGAAAATTCAGCCATATGTTGGAAAATTATCTTATTTTTTTCACAAGGTCAAGGGTTTTTGTCAAAGATTAAGGAAAAGAAAGAAGCACGGAGATTCCTGAGAAAAGCAGAAGTGTTGATTGAAGTAAAGCTGGGTGATAAGATTGTTTAAAACTTATTTAAGGGTGAGGGCAGATGCTGGATTTAAGGCTAATTCTTAAAAATTATGAAGAAGTGGTAAAAAGACTCTCTTTAAGAGGAGAAGATTATGGGCTTTCTGAGATTCGTCAGCTGGCAGAGGTTCGGGGAAAAACCCAGAACCAACTGGACCAGCTCCGCTCGGAGCGGAATCGTCTCTCAAAAGAAATTGGCAGATTATTTGGGGAAGGGAAAAAAGACCAGGCGGAAAAATTAAAAGAGCAGGCAGGCAAAATTTCTGAACAGGTCAAAAAGCTGGAAGAAGAGTTAAGCGAGCTGGAAAAGGAGCTGGAAGATAAACTGCTTCGGATTCCCAATCTTCCTCATCCCAGCGTGCCAACAGGAGAGGGGGAAGAGGATAATCAGGTGGTTAAGGTGGTGGGAGAACCGAGAGAATTTGATTTCCCACCCCGAGACCACGTTGAGCTGGGGGAGCTTTTGGGAATTATAGATTTTGAAAGTGCGGTAAAAATAGCTGGTGCCCGGTTCAGCCTGCTTCGGGGAGATGGTGCCCGGCTGGAGCGGGCTTTGATCAATTTTATGCTTGACCTCCACACGAAAGAGCACGGATACAAAGAAATTTTACCCCCTTTTATGGGAAATCGGGAAACCTTTCTTGCCTCAGGAAACCTTCCTAAATTTGAAGAAGATTTGTTCAAGGTGGAGCCTTTTGGTTATTATCTGGTTCCTACTGCTGAGGTTCCGCTCACCAGTCTTTACCGAGACCAGATTTTAGAAGAAGATGAGCTTCCCATCAAAGTTTGTGCTTATACTCCCTGTTTTCGGAGCGAGGCAGGTTCCTATGGCAAGGATGTTCGGGGACTGATTCGTCAGCATCAGTTCAATAAGGTAGAGCTTTATAAGTTTGCTCATCCGGAGCATTCTTTTGAGGAGCTGGAGAGTTTAGTAAAGGATGCGAGCCGGGTTTTGGATTTGCTCGGTCTTCCTTATCGGGTGGTGGCACTCTGCACCGGGGATTTGGGGTTTGCTTCTGCCAAGACCTATGACCTAGAGGTCTGGATTCCTGCCCAGAATACCTATCGGGAGATCAGCAGTTGTTCAAACTGCACGGATTTTCAGGCTCGCAGGGCAAAGATTCGCTTTCGGAAAAAAGGAGCCAAAGGAACTGAGCTGATTCATACTTTAAATGGTTCTGGTCTTGCCATTGGTCGGACTCTGGTGGCAATTTTAGAGAACTATCAGGAGCAGGACGGCACGGTTAGAATTCCTGAGGTGCTCTGGGATTATATGGGAAAGAAAGTGATTTGCCCGGGAGAAAATTAATGTCCGGCGTGGAATGGGCTTTGAATTTGCTTCAATTTTTTGCCGGGGTGGGATTTTTAGTTCTGGGTTCCAGCGGATTGGTAGAAGGTGGGAATGCTCTTGCCCATCGGCTTCGGATTCGTCCTTTAATTATTGGCTTGACTGTGGTGGCTTTTGGCACTTCCGCGCCGGAGCTTTTCGTTACCACGATGGCATCTATTCAGGGAAAAGGAGGAGTCGCTCTGGGGAATGTAATTGGCTCAAATATTGCCAATATCGGGCTGATTTTGGGGCTGGTGGGAATTATAAGAACTATAGAGCTTAAATTTCGGGAATTACTTCCTCAATTTTTATGGATGATGGGAGTTTATTTAATTTTTGTTATTTTATTGTTTTTGGATGGACTCGGGAGAGGAGCCGGGGCGGTTTTATTTTTGAGTTTAGTTTTGTATCTTTACTATTCCTATCGGGTAAGGCTGGTTCCGGAGACCGAGCAGATAAAATCCCCTCGCTATAATTTATTTATAAGTCTGGTCTTTTTGTTCGTAGGGATAATCATTCTAGCCCTGGGCTCTGATTGGCTGATCAAAAGTGGGGTTGCCATTGCTCGTGCTCTGGGAGTGGATGAGATTATTATTGGTTTGAGTATGATAGCGGTAGGAACCAGTTTGCCAGAGCTGGCAGTGAGCGTTTATGCAGGGATTAAGAAGGAGATCGCGATAAGTGTCGGGAATATAATTGGTTCAAATATTTTCAATTTATCCGGGGTGCTGGGAGTGGCTTTGCTGGCTCATCCAATTCAAGAAGATGCCCAGAATCTTTTGATTCATTTAATAGTTATGTTTGCCTTCAGTCTGATTTTGCCCTTTTTCGCCCTTGATAATAAAATTAAATTCTGGGAAGCAGGAATTCTTCTTCTCGGATTTTTGGGGTTTATGGCATATCTTTATCTCTATGGCTGATTATGGAAGAAAGATTAAGAGAGATAATTGAAGAGCGGATAAAAGAGGGGAAAATATATCCAGAATTAAAGCCGGGAAAGGGACAGATTCCAGTTTTGACTGCGTTGGGAAAGTCTCTGGCAGAAGCCTGGGAGAATTCTCTGCTTGCTCTTTACTGGTTTGGAGCTGAGATTCATACCGAGTATGACCGGAAAGATGAAAAAGACCGCTTCCTTGACCCTCCGAGCAAGGATGCGACAATGCGGATGATTGTTGAGGAGCCTTTCAGCGAGCCTTTGATTCATCGGGCATTTCCCGGCTCTTTGGAAGATTTAGAAGAATATCGCCTGGAAGTGGTGGAGGGAATCAAAGACCACTGGATAAGGGACCCATCCAATCCAGAAGACCAGCGCTGGGAATATACCTACCATGAGAGACTCTTTTCCTACCGCCGGAGCCAGCAAGACGCCCCCATAAATCAAATAGAAAAACTGGCAGAGAAGCTGGTTCAGGCTCCTCATACCCGGCGGGCACAGGCTATTACCTGGCAGGTATGGTTAGACCCGGATATAGAGCATCCTCCCTGCCTTCAGAGCCTCTGGTTTCGGCTTTTGCCAGTTGAAGAAGGGGTTTTTCGGCTTAACCTGAACCTCAGATTCAGGAGCCGGGATGCTTATGATGCTGCTTTTATGAACGCCTTTGCCCTGATTTTTTTAATGAAAAAAATTGCGGAGATAATTGAAAATAAAGGAAAATTTAAAGTGATACTGGGAAGGTATCTGGATGAGTCAGATTCCTATCATATTTATGGATATCGGCTGGAGGATTTTAGAAATCGGTTTTTGAAGCAGGTTTTAAATAGGAGCTTTGAGGAGAGAACCTGGAGCTTATCATTTGCCCAGCCAATTTTTGAAGAAGCACGCCCAAAAATTCTGGAAAAAGTAAAAAAATTATCTGATTAAGGAAAACTTCCCCTGATTTCCCTAAATTTAGAAAAACTTTCGGAGAATTTCTTGACAAAAAATCTAAAAGCAGGTAAAATAATAATAAATTATGTTTAAGGAAGGAGATATAGCGGTATATCCGGCTCACGGGGTAGGGGTTGTAGAAAAAATAGAAATCAGAAATATTTCTGGTGAAGAGAAGGAATTTTATATCCTTCGCCTGCTGGATTCTGATACCACTATAATGATTCCTAAAGATAGTGCGTGCCAGGTGGGAATGCGAGCGCTAATTTCTCCCAAAGAGGTGCCTAAAGTGATTAAGTTCTTGAAAGAAAAGAAAAAAATAAAAGTAAACGGTCAGACCTGGAACCGAAGGCAAAGGGAATATATGGAGAAGATCAAGACTGGCTCCATTTATGAGATAGCAGAAGTCCTGCGGGAGTTATATTTACTTCGGCTTTATAAGGAATTAAGTTTTGGGGAGAAAAAGGTTTTAGATACCGCTCGCAATCTTCTGGTCAAGGAATTGAGCCTGGCTCAAAAAACTGACGAAAAAACCATAGAAAAACAAATAGAGAAAATTTTTAATGCCTGAAATTTTCTGGTGATTTTAAATGCCCTCTTCCCGTTACGATGAACTTGAAATCCGATGCCCCAAACTCGGGGGTGAGGTAAATTTTTACTACTGCCGGACTTCTGGCAATCCTTTTTGTTCCAGAATTATATTCTGCTGGGCTCAAAGGATTGATATTGGAGGATACCTGGCAGAAAATTATTCGCCAGAGGAGCTCAAGCAGGGCTTAACCCAGTCTGGTTCCAGCAGATTGGAGACAATCCTAAACTCTGTGGAGAAGGCAAAAAAGCTCAAGTGACCTCTTTTCTTTCTTTAATCGCCAGTTTCAGGCTTTCCGGGTCTAGATATTCCAGCATAGTTGCCAGGGGCATTCCTCTTGCCAGGCGAGTGAGCCGGACCGGAAGAGCGGAGAGCTTTTGAATTAACCACTGAGTAGTAGCTTCTCCTTCCTGGCTGGAGCTTAAAGCAATTACCACCTCTTTTATCTCTTCTGCTTCAATTCGTTTAAGCAGTTGTTTGATTCTCAGCTTTTCCGGTCCGATTCCCAATCTGGGGGAAAGCAATCCTCCTAAAATATGGTATCTGCCCTGATAAATAGCTGTTTTTTCAATAGCTCTGCGGGCTTTGCCGTCTTCAACCACCATTATGGTCTTTGCATCCCGGTTCGGGTCCTGACAGATTTCGCAGGGGTCAGAAAAGGAAAAGTCCCCACAAATTGAGCAAATTTTAAGCTGGTCTTTCAGGGATGCCAGAGCAGAGACCAGAGAAGGAAGGAGATAGTTTCCTTCACCAGCAAGCCAGTAAACCAGTCTTGAGGCACTTTTTTCCCCAAAGCCGGGAAGTTGAGAGATAACTTCTATGGCTTTTTCCAGGGGGTCTTTTTCCTTCACTTAATCTTTACCTCTTCCAGATGGGCACCAAAGAGCTGAATGGCTTTTTGAACCAGCGGATGCTCCACCATTTTTTTCTTCTGTTCTTCTCGTTCAATCCCGGGAGCAGGAGGGTTTTTCTGCTCGGATGGGTTTTCAGGAAGAATAATCTCCAGAGTCAGGTTTTCCTGAAAGTATTTACTTGCTAATTCAGATATTTCTTTTCTTTCTTCCTTCAATAATTCCAGGCAGAAGTCATTATCTTTGAATTCCATAATAATTTTATTCTTTTCCTTTTTTAAAAGAATCCCGTTTCGTAGTATTCCAAAGATTCTTGGAGAATCACTGGAAAGATATTCTAAAAATCCCTCCCAGCTTTTAGTTTCTGAAAGGGAGCCGGTATCCTGAGCTGAAGATGGTTTATTTTCAGGTTCATCAGGGATATTTGGGATATTCCCCTCTTTTAGTTCCAGGTCTTCTTTCTGGAGAAGTTCCTTATTCCTGAGGCTGGTTTTTAGCTCTTCCAGTCTGGCAATTAATTCCTCTATTTTTAAGGCAGGTTGAATGCTGGCAGATTTTACCAGGGTATGTTCCAGCACCACCTTGGGATGTTCTGTTCTTGCCATTCTTTCCTCTGCCTGGAGCAGGAATTCAAAGATAAGACTCAGAGCTTCTTCACTCGCCAGGTTTGCCTGTTTTTTTAATTCATTAATTTCCGCCTCGCTCAGGTCGGTTAATTCCTGAGGGTTTTCTGTGAATTTTACGATGAGCAAATTCCGGAAATGGTCAATAAATTCTTTTAAAAATTGTTTGAGGTCATATCCGGTGCGATATGTCTGCTCAAGAATCTCTAAAGCTTTTTGGGGCTTGGATTCAATCAGTGCTTTGCTCAGCTCAAAGAGATATTCCCGATTAACACAGGCAAGCAATTCAAATAATTTTTCTTCAGAGATTTCTTTTCCTGAAAAACTAACCGCCTGGTCTAAAAGACTGATCGCATCTCTTAAACTGCCCTCTGCCTGTCGGGCAAGGAGCCGGAGTCCGGAATCGGAAATTTTTATTCCTTCCTGTTCCGCAATCTCTTTAAGTTTTTTCACGATAACCTGGGGGGGAATTCTTCTGAAATCAAATCTCTGACAGCGAGATTGAATGGTTTGGGGAACCTTATGAGGCTCGGTAGTGGCAAAGATGAAAAAGCAGTGCTCAGGGGGTTCTTCTAAGGTTTTGAGCAGGGCATTAAAAGCTCCTTTGGAAAGCATATGAACCTCATCAATAATATAAACTTTGTATCTGCTCTGGCTTGGGCGGTATTGGACTGATTCCCGGAGCTGACGAACATCATCAACCCCGGTATTGCTCGCTCCATCTATTTCAAGGACATCCATATTGGTTCCCTGAGTTATTCCCTGGCAGGGCGGACATTCTCCACAGGGCTGGTCTGTGGGACCCTTTTCGCAGTTAAGGGCTTTGGCTAAAAGCCTTGCCATAGTGGTTTTTCCCACCCCTCTGGGTCCGGTAAATAGCAGGGCGTGAGGCACCCGATTCATCTTCAGGGCATTTTTCAGGGTGCGGGTGATAATATCCTGCCCCACTACCTCTTCAAAATTCTGTGGGCGGTATTTTCTAGCTAAAACCAGGTAGGACAATGTGTCTCCCTTTTCCTTTTAATGACCACTATTGATAGCCAGGTGCACCGCATCGCCCCGAGACACCTGCTACCGTTGCTCCCTTCCGGGCCTGGCGGGGTTCACAGGGCTCGGTCGTGCGGGACCCGGCTATCAATACTGGTCATTTTTAAATCTTATGGCGGAGAGAGGGGGATTCGAACCCCCGAGGCGGGTTTTGCCCGCCTGCACGATTTCCAGTCGTGCGCCTTCGACCAGGCTCGGCCATCTCTCCGCACTTTCCTAAGATTTATTATCTAGCAAAATTCCAAAGAGCTAGCAAGCTCTGGCGGAGGGGGAGGGATTCGAACCCCCGCTACCGCAAAAGCGGTAGAGCAGATTTCGAGTCTGCCGCCTTCAACCGCTCGGCCACCCCTCCCCTATAAATTATAATTCACCTCCTTTTCTTTTTAAAGAACCTTTTTAAAATTTCTCCGCACTCTTTTTCCAGCACCCCTGAACATACCTCAAACCGATGATTAAGTTTTGAGTCCTGACCAATCTGATAAAGGGTATTAACCGCTCCTGCCTTGGGGTCAGAACAGCCATAAACCACTCTCTTCACCCGAGCCCAGACCAGTGCCCCGGCACACATCGGGCAAGGTTCACAGGTCACATAAACCGTGGCTTGCTCCAGCCTCCAGTCTCCCAGCTTTTTCCCCGCCTTTCTTAAAGCTAAGATTTCTGCATGGGCGGTCGGGTCAGAGGTAGATTCCCTTAAATTGTGCGCCCTTGCCACCACTTTCCCATCCACCACCACCACGCATCCCACTGGAACCTCATTTTTTGCCTCGGCTTTTTCTGCCTCTTTTAAGGCAAGCTTCATAAATTTTTTATCTAACTCCAAATTTTTCTCCAAGAAAAAAAGGCGGTTTGGAAACCGCCGAATATTTTCTTCTGGCACGCCCTGAGGGACTCGAACCCCCAACCTTGTGGTCCGTAGCCACACGCTCTATCCAATTGAGCTAAGGGCGCATCCTTAATTATTTTAAAATCTT
>CAZKMM010000017.1:0-14543 GCA_964553915.1 uncultured bacterium | reverse complement strand
GAAATGAGGATATATCGTGGAAAAATAAGACCGATTTCAGAAGATATTGTTAAAATCCTGATAGAGGAAGGCGATATAGAGGTAGAGCCGGAGCAGGTGGAAGAGGTCATTTTAGATGTGGAAGCAATCATCAAGGAGTATTTGCGGATGGAAGAGGAGTTGAATCGTCAGGCAAGGGAGCTGATTCAAAAGCGTGGTCTCAGTTATACAGATTTTGGCAGGGTAAAAAGAGAGCTGGCAGAAGAAAAGAAATTTGAAGTTGGTGATGGGGCGATTCGCTGGATATGTAATCAGATTATTGAATGCTTTATGATTAACAGCCGGGTAAGTGAAGTTTATTCTGAAGACTGGGTGATGAGGAAAAAGATGGCAAAAGTCTTTGATAAACACCTCGGCTTGGAAGAGGAAATTGACCGAGAAGCCCGGGCAAAAATTAAAAACATCCCGGAAGGAACCCCGGAATGGGAAATTGAATATAAAAGAATTTTTAACCAGCTAGCAAAAAGAAAAGGACTGCTTTAATTCCCGCCTGATTTTCCTTGAAGATATTTTTCCTGCTCCTCAATCCACTGGTCAATAAGAGGTTTGGAGCTGGGAGGAAAAAATTTGCCCGGGAAAATTTGATTACCCATTTCAACCAGTTTTTCAATTTCTTTCCAGCTTTCCAGAAGAAGGCTTTTGGCTTTTTGAAAATTCTCTCTGTTTTCCCGGACTTTTTTCAAATCGCAAATCGGGATAGTTCCGCTCAGGCACCAGTTAATCTGCTCTGAAAGAAGTCCGATTTGCTTTTGAATGATTCTGCCTGCATCTTCTCTAATTTGTTGGGCTTTCTCCAGCTTTCCCTTTTGACTCAAAGCCTCAGCATATTCTAACAGATAATTAACTTTTCCCTCTGCTGGTAGATTGCTCTTTTGGGCACAGATTACTGCCAGCTCTGCCTGCTCAAATCCGGCTTGAGAGTATAACCCGGCAGATTCAATATCTCCCTGCAAAAACGCCTGTTTTTCTTTTTCCCAGAATTCTTCTGCCTCTTTCCAAAGCTTTGCCGGATCTTCAGAAGCTGTGCCCAGCTGGATTTTCTGGCGATGGATTAAATAATAGCGGGATTGGTTTTCCTTTATCCAGCTTTTTGCTTTTTTTAGATATTCTTCTGCTTGAGCCAGGTTATTTTCTGCCAGGGATTTTTTTGCCTGTGCCAGATTAAATTGAAAATCTGCGGTTTCTACTTCCGGGGGATGGTCTTTCTGGAGGATTTTCCATTTTAATTCCAGTTCTTGTAATCTTTGCTCCAGCTCGGTTTGACTGGGTGGAGGAGCGGATAACTCTGGAGGCTTCTTTTCCTGACAGGTAAAGAGAAAAATAATTCCTGCCACAAGGAACAGTTTCTTCTGGTTGATGATTTTTCTCACTTTTAAGAATAAAGCCCCATCATCCGGGCAATAATTTCTCGCATAATTTCGCTGGTGCCCCCGCCAACGGTTCCAAGCTTAACATCCCGATATGCCCGGCAAACATGGTATTCTTCAATATATCCATAGCCACCGTGAAGCTGGAGGAATAAATTAGTTGCCCGCACGCATAATTCCGCCACATAGAGCTTGCACATACTTACCTGCTTGATAGCATTTAATCCCCGATTGAGCATATCTGCACAATGATACACCAGAGATTGAGCGGCTTCCAGCTCAGTAGCAATATCTGCCAGGCGATGAGCATTTGCCTGAAAAGCACAAATCTTGGCGCCAAAAGCGGTCCGCTCCTTACAGTATTGGATGGTCTCTTCCATTAGAAGTTTGGTGCCGGCAAGCAATGAAATAGCTCCAGCAAGTCGCTCATACTGAAAACCGTGCATAATATAGTAAAAGCCTTTGCCCTCTTCTCCAAGTAGATAGCGCTTATGAACTTTGCAGTCTTCAAAAGCGATTTCGCAGGTATCTGTTCCCCGATGTCCAAGTTTATCTAATTTTCTGGTAATGATATAGCCGGGAGTATCGGTCGGGAAAAGAAACATACTTATTCCGCTGTATCCTTTCTCCGGGTTGGTTTTAACCGCCAGAGTGAGCCAGTCTGCCTTGGCCGCATTAGTGATAAAGGTTTTAGAGCCATTTATAATGTAATAATCTCCATCCTTTTTGGCAGTGCACCTGATTGCCGCTACATCAGAGCCGGCATTGGGCTCGGTCACTGCAATCGCTCCAATTTTCTTTCCCTGAATTGCAGGCACTAAAAATTCCTGTTTTTGTTCCTCAGTGCCAAAGCTGAAAATTGCCGGAGTTGCCATATCAGTCTGGTCAAGCACGCTCAGGACCACTCCAGAGTTTTGAGAGCGAGGCAATTCCTCACAAAAAACCACTTTATACCAGTAATCGCAGCCGGAGCCACCATATTCTTCAGGATAGGTTATTCCCAAGAAACCCAGCTCACCCATTTTTTCAAAGACCCAGCGGGGAAAATCACCTGCTTTTTCCCACTCATCAGCGTGGGGAGCCAGTTCTTTTTCACAAAAGTTCCTAACCTGCTGACGGAAAATCTCGTGCTCTTCAGTAAAATGAATCCATTCTTTTTCTGCCATTTTTTTCCTCCTTACTGATGATTGCTTGATTTGATTTTGGTTTTAACATATTCCAAATTTTGGGTCAAATCATAACCCCTTATTTCTGACAATTCAAGCCTAAAATGTCATTTAAGAAGATGGGTGGAGCTTGTGGTAGAGAAGTTCAGTGTAGGGGCGGGATTCAATTTGGGAAAGAGGGATGTTAAATTTCTGGAGAAGGGTTTTCAGATAACGAGAGGCAGGGGTGACCTGGTTTTGATTTTCCACCAGAGTTTCCAGCTCCAGAAAATATCCGAGATTTTCCACCTGATTTAATTCTATGGTGATTTTTTCAGAAAATTCCTCTTCAGGAGGGATAAAGAGGAATCTTTTTACCTTTTTCTTTTTTTCAATCATCACCCGGAAGCCGAATTCCTGAGAGAAAACTTTAAAAGCTTGTGGGTCAGAGACCTCAAATTCAAATTCCTGATTGGCTTCCACTCCGGGCTCAGCTTCTCCTTCAATCTTAACGGTTACTATCGCCTTATCTTCTACTATTCTCAGTCGGAATCTCTGCTTTTGATACCCAGTAGTATTGGCAAAAGTGAAATAGGTATCCTGCTCTATGAATTCTCCTATAAATCTTGCCCGCTTCTGGATTTCTTTTTCAGCCTGCTCAGGATTTTTCAGCCGGGCTTTTAGTTCTACTTCTATTTTCCCGGGATTAAGCTGATTCATAGATTATTTGGTTTCGCAAGAGGCAGAGCTGGAGCAGGCAGAACAGCTGGAAGAAGTCGGTTTTGCTTTTGGGCTTTGCTTTTTTTCTTTTCCTCTCCCGTTTCCCTTGCTTGCATAGTCAGTTGCATACCAGCCTGAGCCTTTAAGCTGGAAACTGCTCAGGCTGACCAGCTTTCTTACCCTGCTTTTACAAGTAGGACATTTTTTAAGAGGTGGGTCGGTTATCTTTTGCATTACTTCAAATACTCCACATTTAGGACATTCATACTCATAAATGGGCATTTTTTAATCACCTCCTTATACCTTTACTCTTTTAAATATAAATACAATCTCCCTGGGTGTCAATGCTTGGTGGATAGGTAGTTATAAATGGCTTGCGCTGCTTTTCTGCCATCTCCGAGCGCCCGAATAACTGTAGCCGCTCCGCTGACCGCATCTCCTCCTACAAATACTCCTTCAATGTTAGTCATCATATTTTCATCTGCCTTAATACCTCCCCAGGGATAAATATCAAGTCCCTCTGCCCGGCTTAAAAAAAGTCTGTTGGGACGGGTGCCGAGAGCCTCAATCACTGTATCTAGTTCCATTGTGAATTCGCTACCTTTAATTGGCTGGGGACGAGGTCTGCCCGAAGCATCCGGCTCTCCTAGCTCCATCCTGACTAGCTCAATTCCTTTCACCCATCCTTTATCATCGCCTAGAATTCTTACTGGATTGACCAGCTCATGAAAAATAATGCCCTCTTCCAGGGCATGGGTCAGCTCCTCTGCTCTTGCTGGAGAATATTGCTTGGTTCTTCGATAAAGAATATGAACTTCTTTAGCACCAAGCCGAAGTGCGCTTCTTGCGGAGTCCATTGCCACATTTCCCGCCCCAATTACTCCCACACGTTCACCACAGACAATAGGTGTATCCCATTCCGGAAACTCATAAGCCCTCATCAAATTCACGCGAATTAGAAATTCATTAGCAGAATAAACGCCCATAAGCTTCTCACCTTCTATCCCCATAAAAATGGGCGCCCCTGCTCCAGTTCCGATAAAAATAGCATCAAATTCCTTCTGTAGCTCACCAAAGCTGATGTTCTGACCAACAATGGTGTTAAGCTGAATCTTTACCCCCATTTTCTGAATAAAATCCAGTTCATAGTTAACCACATCTTTGGGTAGACGGAATGCCGGGATTCCATAAGTCAACACCCCGCCTGGTAAATGAAGAGCTTCAAAGATAATCACTTGAAATCCAGCTTTTCTAAGGTCATTTGCACAGCAAATTCCTGCAGGTCCTGAACCGATGACTGCTACTTTTTCTGGGCGTTCATAAATTTTTACTTCCTCCTCAATGCCTTTCTCTCGCGCCCAATCGGCAACAAAAGCGATGAGCTTGCCGATATTTATTGCATCTCCGACCTTTCCTACAACGCAAGCTCCTTCACACTGGTCTTCCTGGGGGCAGACCCTGCCGGTAATTGCTGGTATGGGATTGTCTTCTTTGGCAACGAAAAAAGCCTTTTCAAAATCTCTCTCTATTATAGATTGAAGAGTATCTCGTATCTTTAAATTGACCGGACAGTTCAGCTCACATTTGGGATTCTTACATTGAAGACAGCGCTCTGCTTCTTTGATCACTTCCTCTTCAGAATATCCTAAAGGTACAGAGCGAAAATTGTGAATCCTCACTTTAACATCTTGTTCCCTCATTGGAACTCTTTTTTTCTTTGCCTTTCCTCCTTTCGCCATTAGACCTCTCCTTTCTTTCTCAAATATTCTTTTAATGCTTGTTCCTCTCTTTGTTTGAACATACTTAAACGGTTAATTATGTCTTGAAAATTAAGCCGATGGGCATCAAACATCGGACCATCAATGCAGGTAAGCTTCATCTCGCCATCAACAAACACTCTGCAGGAGCCGCACATACCGGTGCCATCGACCATAATCTGCCTTACAGTAACAATAGTTGGAATTTGATAAGAGCGAGTTAATTCCGCAAGCTTTTGCAGGTTAGGAATATCTCCGCCAGCAAAAATAATATCAATCTTTTTTTCTTCCAAGAGCGATTTCAAAACCTCAATATAATGGCCCTTAGCTCCTTCAGTGCCATCTAAAGTGGTTAAGTAATATTCATCACATAAATGAACCGGTCGAAACTCCTCCGGATAAACTTCACTTTTGGTAGGGAAAGTCTGAAGAGAGATTACATAATTCCCGCCAATACTTTTTAAGCCTTGGCAAAAGGCATAATTCTCTGCGTGGCCGCAAACAAGATCAGATGCAAAAATTATATTCCCATATTTTTTCATTGGAGGAGGATTACCTAAAGGACCAATAACCGCGACTAAACTGTCCCCCACTTTAAAGCTATCAAGTTCGTAAGATGTTTTACCTAAACGCTTAATGAACATTGCGATTTTGCCCTTTTCTGCTTTTTGCACTGACATCGGGATTCTTTCCCCATTTGGAACTGTAATTAAAATTACAAAATTTCCAGGGCGAAAGCGCTCCGCCACCTTAGGAGCAATTACTTCTAGTAAATAGTCATCTTTGCACAAATCTAATTTGCGAGTAATTTGATGTTCCATTTCTGTCCTCCTTTTATCTCTTTATTATTATTTTTTTATATAGGAATATTAGGTTACAAAAATTTTAAAAATTTTGCAAATTCCTATTCCGGCTTTTGCCAAAATCTTTTATTGACATAAAAAGAACATTAAGCTATAAAAATAAAAAACAAGCTAAGGAGGAGTAGGGTATGGCAGAGAAAGAAAATTCCTGGTTTGTTCCGGAAGATAGGCCCTGGTTTAAAGAAGGTTCCGGCTGGCCGGAGGAGGTGCCGAAAAATATTGAATTTCCCAAGATGAGTCTCGGAGAAATGCTGGAAGAGACGGTCAGGAAATATCCGGATTATAAGGCTATCTGGTTTTTAGGAGAGTATATAACCTATCGGCAGTTAAATGACTATGTAAATTCATTAGCTACCGCTCTTCACAAGCTGGGTTTGAAAAAAGGAGATGTGGTAGCATTTATGCTTCCTAACAGCTTTCAATATGTAATTAGCTATTATGCCTGTCAGAAATTGGGAATCATTTCCACTGGCATTAACCCCACTTATAAACCAGCGGAAGTTCAGCATCAGCTCAAACTTACAGGCGCCAAAGCTTTGATCTGTTTAGATGCGCTTTATAAGCCCACGATAGAACCTATTATTGGCGACACCAACATTGAGACGGTGATTGTTACAAATATTGCTGACCTTCTCCCTTGGGTAAAAAGGACTTTGGGAAAATTGTTAAAAAAGATTCCTACTGGAGAGGTTCCTCAGGATGCCCTGCAGTTCCGCAAGCTTCTTGAAACTCCAGCAAATCTTCCAGAGGTAAAAATTAACCCCGAAGAAGATGTCGCCACTTTTATTATGACCGGAGGCACTACCGGGGTTCCCAAGGCTGCGATGCTTACCCATTTTAATCTGGTAAGTAATGTTGTGCAGAGTGCAGCCTGGATTTATAAAGTGCAACCCGGAAGCTGTGTAGTTGGAGTGCTTCCTTTATTCCATAGTTTTGCAATGACCTGTGTGATGAACATAGGAATAAAAATGGCAGCTTGGATGATGCTTTTCCCCAGACCTCCGGAGACCGAGGAGCTGGTCAAAACTATTGCGGAGATTGCTCCGGATGACGGCACGATGTATCCGGGAGCAGAAATTCTCTTCAAGCGTCTGGCAGAATTTCCTGACCTGGAAAAATATAATGTCACAGGCAAGTTTTCGCTTTGCGTTTCCGGAGCGGGTCCGCTCCATCGTCCGGTTCAAGAGGCTTTTGAGCGGCGCACCGGAGGAAGATTATCTGAAGGATATGGTTTAACTGAGGCAAGTCCGGTGGTCAGTGCCAATCCCTTCTGGGGAAAGCGTAAGATTGGCTCTATTGGGTTGCCCTTCCCGGGCACGGATTGGAAGATTTTAGAAACCGAGGGCACTAAAGAGCTTCCTTTTGGAGAGACGGGTGAACTTTGTGTTCGAGCTCCACAGGTGATGAAGGGTTATCTTAATCAACCAGAAGAGACTGCTGAAGTGCTGGTAGAGCTGGAGCCAGGGGGAATCTGGCTGAGAACCGGTGATATTGGATATATGGATGAAGAAGGATGGGTATATATTCAGGACCGGAAAAAGCAGTTAATTAAATATAAGGGATACAGTGTATTTCCCAAGGAGATTGAGGAACTGGTCGGTCAACATCCTGCGGTAAGCGAGGTGGCTGCTGCGGGGATTCCTGACCCAGAGACCGGAGAGATTATCAAGTGCTGGGTGGTATTGAGACCAGAGTATAAAGGAAAGATTACTGAAGAAGAATTGATTAACTGGTGCAAAGAAAATATGACCCATTATAAAGTTCCAAGGCTGATTGAATTTCGGGATGACCTTCCCAAGAGTCTGGTGGGCAAAGTAATGAGGCGGGAGCTTCAGGAGGCAGACCCACTTTATCAGGAACGAATTAAGCAGATGAAAAAATAATTTTCAGAAGGAGAAGAGAAATGGGAGCATTTTCCAGCATCTTTAGCCTGATTCTGGTTGCTGTTTCCGTCTGGGCATTTTGGAAAATTTTTGCCAAAGCTGGCTATAATGGGGCATTGAGCTTGCTGATGTTAATACCCTTGGTAAATTTAGCAGTGATTATCTGGTTTGCCTTAGCGGACTGGCCCAATCTTGCTTCAACAGGGTTAAACGAGCTGATAAATAAGCCACCTGAATAATATAATATTATCCGTATGAATAATGAAAGGATGTTTGAAGTTTTTTCTGGGCTTGGTGTTGGTTTTTCTTCTTGTGGTTGTTGGTGGGATTATAGCTGGACTTTTTTGGGCAGAGCGGAATCTTTTCGTAGATAAACCGATTGACTTACCCCGGGTTGAACTAGACCTTGCTCAGCAGGGGCAGGTGACCGCTAAATTACTCCCGATAAAAAATTTCTGGGAGGGGAAATCAATTGTTAGAGAGATTAAGATTAAACTTAATGAGCAGGAGGTTAACTGGCTGGTTAATGAATTTCTTAAGCGAGAGATGAAAGGAGCTAGAGCTGAGCTGGAGATAGACCCAGAAAAAGCAAGAATTCGTTTTTCCCGCAAGTTGGCAGAAGAGAAATATTTAAATATTATTGCCAGCTTAGATTTTTCAATAAATGAGGGGAATTCGCAGTTAAGAATAGAAAAGCTCCAGATTGGAGATTTTCTTTTTCCCAGCACTGTTTTGGGACAGATGGGAGTTTTTTTAGAGCGGTATTTAGACCAGCACCTAGCGGCCCTGGAGACTAAAGGAACAGTGATTAACAAGCTGGAATTGGGAAAAAATAAAATTCAGCTGGAGCTGGTGCGAAGCTCCTCTACCCAGTAGTCAATCAGGTCTTTTAGGCTTTTTTCCAAGGGGATGGAAGGGGTAAATCCCAATGTTTGGATTTTTTGGGTGGAAATTCTGGGCGAAGGAGGTTCTGGGCGGTAAAGGTGTTTGTTGACTGTGAGCTGAACTTTTTTTTCTGGCAAATTTGCTATTTTTATTAAGGTATCAAGAAGCTGTTTAATAGTAATCAAATTTCCTGAAGCAAGATTATAAATTTCGCCTTTAATTCCCCGGTTCATAATCAACCAGAGGGCATAGGAAGAGTCCCGGACATCCAGAAAATCTCGCCTGGCTTTGAGATTTCCAACTTTTAATTCCGGAGGTTTTTTCCCCAGCATAATTAAAGCAAGCTGACGGGCAAAACTGCTCGCAACATATTCAGGCGGTTGACCGGGTCCTATCTGATTGCTGAGCCGGGCAATGATTACATCCAGAGCATATTTCTCCAGATAAAATTTGGCAATTTCTTCCACCAGCTTTTTGCTCAGTGAATATGGGCTGTTAGGAAGGAGTGGCGATGATTCATCAACCGTTTTTTTACCTGGTGCATATACCTGTGAGGTGCTGGTTATCAATACCCGTGCGCTTGGGCAAGAATTTCTCACCGCCTCTAAAAGATTATAGGTAATTTCTAAGTTAGAGCTTATTGCTTTTTGTGGTTCAAGGAAAGAGCGAGCATTATTGGTATATCCAGCCAGATGATAAATTTGCTCTGGTTTAATTTTTTTTATAAGCCCTTCACAGGATTTTTTGTCCTCAAGGTCGCAGATATAGTTATGAATCTGGCTGGAAAAATGATTCCGGGCACAGCCAATAATTTCTCCCTGCTCTTTTTCTTTAAGAAAAGAGATTAAATGACCGGCAATAAAGCCATTTGCCCCGGTAACTAGAATGGACATTGCAAATAAAGATTAAAACCTAAGGGAAGGAGTATTTCCTGCCTGGATTTGTTTTTTAAGGAATTCCAGGTCTGCATCTACCATCATTTTTACCAGCTCGGGAAATTTAACGCTTGGTTCCCAGCCAAGAATTTTTCTAGCTTTGCTGGCATCTCCTACTAAATGGTCCACCTCTGCGGGTCGGAAAAGTTTGGGGTCTATCTTGACATATTCTCTCCAGTCCAGGTCAAGATAAGAAAATGCCAGCTCCACAAATTCTTCCACTGAATGACTTTTACCTGTGGCAATTACATAATCATCTGGTTTTTCCTGCTGGAGCATAAGCCACATTGCCTTTACATAATCGCCCGCATAACCCCAATCTCTTCTGGCTTTTAGATTTCCCAATCGGAGCTCCTCAGCCAAGCCCAGTTTAATGCAGACCGCTCCATAAGTAATTTTCCTGCTGACAAATTCCAGACCCCGACGGGGTGATTCGTGATTAAACAATATTCCGGAGCAAGCAAACAGATTATAACTTTCCCGGTAGTTGACCGTGATAAAATGAGCATAAACTTTGGCAACCCCATAAGGACTGCGGGGATAAAAAGGAGTGTTTTCGTTTTGGGGACTTTCTCTGGTCTTTCCGAACATTTCACTGGAGCTGGCTTGATAAAATTTAGTATCTGGTTTGAGCTGGCGAATTGCCTCCAGGAGTCTTGTCACTCCTAGGGCAGTAAATTCTCCAGTTAAAACCGGCTGGTTCCAGCTGGTGGGAACAAAACTCATCGCCGCAAGATTATAAACCTCATCCGGCTGAACCAGAGCAATGGCGTTATGAAGAGAGTTCTGGTCTAAAAGGTCCCCCTGGATAAGCTCAATCTCCTTTTCTATATGAGCAATTCGGTCCAGTTTTTCATAACTGGACCTGCGAATCATTCCAAATACCTGATAACCTTTTTCAAGCAAAAATTCCGCAAGATAAGAACCATCCTGCCCGGTTATTCCGGTAATTAAAGCCTTTTTTTTCATTCTAGAATTTTAACTCAAATTATTCATCAAAAAATTATACAAAAAGGGGAAGGATAAAATTATAGTATCCTTCCCCTTTTGGGAATCAGGTTAAATTATTATCCTCCAACTATTGCTCCAGGGGACCCCCCGGTCGCTCCTATGGCTGTTCCAGTAGCGAATGTTATGTTGACCATTGGTTTATTTTTCTTAATTTCCGGCTTGGCATATCTTTTTTTCTCTTTCTTCATCATTCTCGCTCCTTTCTTAATTTTTTATCTCAATTTTCTCTATTTTATTGGACGCAAACCACTCCGACCACATACTGCCGTCCACCACAGGTAAAGGTACCATCACCAACTGGACAACCACTGGGACGAGTTGGAGTACTTTTGCGCATTCCCGGAGGAAGAGCAGGATTGCCCGTCTCTCCACCTTGGTAAACAATAACATTTGGGTCTCCTGGGTCAGCACTAGCACAATCTACAACTCCCGAGGTCTTATCATAACAGAAAGTAGAAGTAAGGTCATCAGAATTGTCTGCAGTGTTATTATTCCAATAAATATTAAGCATATTGTTACTTGTCTGGTCAAATCTGAGATAAGACCAATCCCCAGCATTAGCAGTTGTATTAACCTGCATAATTGCCATTCCAAACCAGAAATCAAGGTCATAATCCTGACCTTCTCTAACCAGGGCTCCAGTGTCGTCATAATGGGCAAATCCCCATTGTCCACCCCATCTTGGAAGACCAGTTGCAGGAGAAACATAAATCCCAGTATATGCTGGGGTGTGAGTTACGTATAGATAAGTGTAATAAGGAGCACCTGCTATATTAAAGAAGCTGAAAGTAGCTCCTACAGTAGGAGATTGTGCACTAAGTATATAACCAGACCCCGCGGTGAAATTATTTACTATACTCCATTTCCCAATTCCTGCATGTTTAGGAATCACCGAAGCATTACTGTTTGACTTGTCAGTAAATTGTTCAGCAAATCCTCCCGGATATAAAGTGCCATTTCCTGTCTGTCCACCAGTGTCAAAAGTTGTTACAACATTCGGGTCGTAAATAAGAGCAAATGCAAAAGCATAAAACCATGGAGCACCTACTCCCTGGTCAACAGAGGGGTCAGGATTATTAACATAAGTATCCCAGAAGGTTTTCTGAGCATCTTCAACCCAGTCTGCAGCTTCCAATCCAATATTTAAAGCAAAATAAGTTCCCGGTGCAAGATGCGGGTCAGTAATTAAAGTGCCACAGGTCCGGGTATCACCAGGCTTCACCGGTGCCAGAGAACCATCCCACCACAGTTTAGCCTTAGCAGCTTTAACTTGGTCATTACAATAAACCCCTTCTATCGCGGGGTCACTTGGTGCTAAAGTTGCCATTAAAGCATACCAGGTGGAGTACGAATCAGTATCAAACCTGGAATCAGCTCCGCCAGGAGCACTTCTGTAATCAGGATTCCAGTCATAAACATCGCCAGTTATTTGTATGTAAAAATTGTATAGTTCCTGACTTCCGGTTAATTCCCAGGTAGTGGTAATCTTTCCGCAAACCGGGTCAATCCATTGCAAGACCATATTCTGTCCATCACCAGGATTGGTGATGGTATCACATCCTTCCAGTCCTGGAGCGGTATAATCTTCCCAATCTCCCCATTCAGAATAACAATGCCCTGCGGTCCAGCCATCTATCGGCTGAACTCCCTGAGAGGGATAGTCCGCATTTGCAATCTGCGGGTTATTACCTGCTCCTGCTCCACCTAAATTTCCAGTCCAGGTGCGAACCTTTTCTAAGGTAGCATTCAGTTTGTTAATAAGAGTAAGATTAGCGGTTAATGTGTTCGTGCCACCATCCCAGGATGGGGTATCATCTATCAGGTCAATCTGGTCCGGATAACTATATCCCGGCACAATGCTGGAAGCCCCCAGAGTGACCGGTTCAACGTTGATTTTATCTTTCAAATTCGGATTGTTCGGGTCCACTGTTACCTTAAAAGTCCCCAGAACCGGTCTTTCCTTGGCAGAAATTGCTGATTCATCAGAAGAACCTGAGCCAAAGCAACCAGTAAAAATAAAAATCATCACCAAAGGTAATAACAACACCGTCCATAAACCCTTTCCTTTCATTGTTCTTCTCCTTTCTTTAAATTTTTTTCCTTGCTCTTAGCTCTTAACAATTTCTTTACCAGATATTTTCCCTTCAGTCAATACTTATCAGACCTTCTTTTAATAAATTTTCAATAAACTCATCTACATCCTTTTCCGCCTGTTCTTTTTCCACCTCAAAATTTTCCAGCACCTCCTGGAGAATCCTTTCCCGGCTCAATTCCTCTTTCTCTTCCAAAAGCCTCCAGATAAAACTCGCAGTTGGATTCAAAGAATAATAAAATTTGCTCTCTAAATGTAAAAGAACCCCACTTCCATCATCTAAATCGGTAAAAACCACAGATTTTTCAACTTTAATTTTTCTCTCCTCACCCATTTTTAGGAATTGCAAAAATCACGCCAAACACTCTAAATAAAATTTCTTCTTATTTTTCAATTATATAAGCTTCCAGATTTTCTTTTTTAAGCGGTAATTTATGAAATTTTTGCATATTCATCTCACACATTCTTTCAATATTTGCTCTTTTCAAAAGTGAGAAAATTTTGCCACAAAATTGAAGGCTTGTCAAGAAAAAAATGCATTTAGGGAAAATTTTTTTCTTGACAAAATCTCTCCGGGTTATTATACTAAAATCAAAAATTGGTCATTTTAAAATGGGAAGAAGAAAAGAAGAGCCAGCAAAAATCCGGGAGATGATTCTTGAGTCTGCGAGTAAATTATTTGCTCGCTTCGGGATGAAAAAGACCGCGGTGGATGAGATTGCTCGGAAATCTCGTCTGGCTAAGGGCACAATTTATAATTATTTTGAAAGTAAAGACGAGCTGATTCGTTCGGTATTTCGCCGGGAGCAGGAGAGGCTTTTTAAGAGAATTAAAAAAATGGTCAATAAGGAATCGGACCCCAGGCGGAAGTTAAAGAAGGTTATTTGGGAACGGTTAAGACTTATAAGTGAATCTCCTGTTTTAGCTCAGGTACTTTCCGAGAAAAGAGAGCGTTTGATTGCTGGATTGGATAAGGAGCTGGAGCGGTTAGAGAAGATTGAGATTGAGCTAATTGAAGAAATCCTCAGGGAAGGAAGTCAACAGCTTTCTTTAGCAGAGCAGGAATTAAGTGAATCTGCCCGGGCAATTCAGCGGGCGCTAAAAGGCTTGGAAGTAAATTATCTAGAAGGGAATCGGGAGCAGATTGAAAAGGATGCGGAACTTCTAGTTAAGCTTTTATTTGAGGGTCTTGAGCGTAAGCCCAGTATTTAAGCGGGATTTTTTTAACCCTAGCTTGACCAAAAAACTAAATCGGTCTAAAAATTTAAACCTCAAGGAGGGGGTGAGAAGATGAGAATCATAAATGCTAGACAGGTAAGCAAGATGATCAGTCTTGGGCTTTTGGAGCAGGCGTTAAAGAGCCAGACGCTGGGGAATATGCTTTTCAGGCTTTTCCAGAACGAGATTAAGCGTTCTCTAGCAGAGAAATGGAGAGCGGCAATTTATAAAGAGCGATTGATTATGCTGGAGAATTTATCAATGAGCATCTGGAAGGGCTATCAGGAGGGGCGGTTGAGCAGGAGAGCTTTAATGCGGCTTTTGGAGGTTTTTTTCAACGGGGTGCCGGTTTTGCTTGAGAAAAGAAAAGAGCTTTTAAGCAAGCAGGATTCAATTCCGCTGTTTATTACTTTAAGTCCCACCCAGGTTTGCAATCTCAAATGTAAAGGCTGTTATGCAGGCAGTGAAGCGAGCACCCGGGCTCAGCTCAGCTTTGAGGTGTCAGACCGGATTTTAAGAGAAAAGAAAGAACTTTGGGGCTCATTTTTTACTGTGATTAGCGGAGGCGAGCCTCTGGCTTACCGGGACAATGGCAAGACCATTTATGACCTTTATGAGAAGCATTCTG
>CAZKMM010000016.1:0-31047 GCA_964553915.1 uncultured bacterium | reverse complement strand
TTTATTCCAGCTCTGCTAAAATTTTATCCAGTTTTTCTCTGGTTAGGTTTCCATAATATTTATCATTGATTTGAATCACCGGTGCCTCTCCGCAGGCACCCAGACATTCCACCCGAATCAGGGTAAATTTCCCGTCCGGGGTGGTCTCGCCTTCCTTTATCCCGAGCTTTTGGCTCAAATACTCAAACATATCCAGCGCCCCGAGCATTGAGCAGGAAATGTTCGTGCATACCTGAATTAGATATTTCCCTACCGGCTTTCGGTTGAACATTGTATAAAAACTGGCAGTGCCATAAACCCGAACTGGAGGAAGCTCCAGCAGACGAGCAAGATATTCAATTACCTCCGGAGTAATATAACCGAACTCTTTCTGAGCCAGATGGAGTGCAGGCAGAACCGCACTCTGCTTGCTCGGATACCGCCTGAGGATTTCCTCAAGCTCTTTCTTGCCCTGCTCGCTTAACTCCACTGCCATTTATCCAGTCCTTATCTATCCATCTCTCCGCCAATCATATTTACCGAGCCGAAAATCGGGATAATATCCGGAAGCAGATGCCCTTTAAGAATCTCTCCCAGAGCAGACATTATTGGGAAGCAGGGCGGATGCACCCGGCATTTCCAGGGCTTGTTCCCACCCTTGGAAACAATGTAAAATCCCAGCTCTCCATTCGGGCTTTCAACATAAGCATAAGCTTCTCCTTCCGGCACATAAATATCTTCAAAAATCAGCTTGAAATGATTGATGGTGCCTTCTATGGTGTTATAAACCTGCTCTTTGGGAGGAAGAGCCAGCCTGGGGTCTTCAATCATCACTGGTCCCGGAGGAATCTTACCCAGACTCTGCTCAATAATTCTCAGGCTCTGCTCCATCTCTAAAACCCGAACCAGATACCGGTCATAGGTGTCACCGTTTTCTCCCAGTGGAACCTCAAATTCTACTTCATCATAAAATAAATAAGGATGAGCCTTGCGAACATCATAATAATATCCAGTGGCACGAAGGAATGGTCCAGTAATACCATAAGAAAGGGCATCTTCCTGAGAGATGATTCCTACCTCCACGGTTCTTTCCAGAAAGATGCGATTTTTATTCAAAAGTGCCTGGACCTCTTTTAATACCGGGCGAGTTTTTTTAATTGCCTGTCTGGTTTTTTCCTCAAAGCCCTCTGGAATATCCCAGCGAACTCCTCCGATTCTGGTCCAGGAATAGGTCACCCGGGCACCGGTAACAGATTCTAAAAGCTCATAAAACCATTCCCTGATTTTGATCAGATAAAGAAATACCGTAAAAGCACCCAGCTCCATTCCCATCGCGGCCAGGCAGGTGCAATGGTCGCAGATTCGGCTGATTTCTGAAAGAATCTGCCGGAGCCATTTTGCCCGTTCTGGAATCTGGTCCGTGATTCCCAGAAGTTTCTCCACTGCCATTGCATAGCACACATTATTAATAATACTGGAGACATAATTCAGCCGGTCGGTGTAAGGGACAATCTGGTTCCAGCGGTGGTCTTCGCATTCTTTTTCAAAGCCCCGGTGAAGGTATCCCGGGTCAAGATCCGCATCTATTACTGTCTCGTGGTCCAGAATCAGGTTCATCTTGATGGTCCCGTGCATTGCCGGGTGGCTGGGACCCATTAACAGGCTCAAATATCTGGTATGCAGGTCTTTGGTTATGTCACTCAGTTTTATCATCTGGTCTCCGGTTTAATTAAAGGGATTCTGGGCTGACGCTTTTTATGAGGATAATCCTTTCGGAGCGGATAGCCCTCAAACTCCGGATATAAAAGCAGATGCCGAAGGTCAGGATGACCACGAAATTTAATCCCGTAAAATTCCCAGCATTCCCGTTCAAACCAGTTAGCAGATTTCCAGAGCAAAGTCAGGCTCTCCACCTCCGGATTATCCTCTGGCACCCGAACTTTAATCCTCACCCGCCAGCCCCGGCTAAAAGATTTTAAATGATATACCACTTCAAAACGAGGCTCTTCACCGAGATGGTCAACCCCGGTTAAGTCTAAAAGCATCTCAAAGCCAAGCTCGTCTTTTAAATACCGCATTACCTCCAGAAGTGCCTCGGGCTTGATGAGCGCGGTATCATCTCCCCGAAAGCTGTGAGTGGAGAGCACTGCCTCTCCAAACCGCTCTTTTAATTTCTCTAAAACTACCTCACTCATTTTGAGCTAAAAGTTTTTCCTTCTGGATTTTTTCCTGAAGCTTGATGAAGGCTTCTAAAACCATCTCCGGGCGAGGGGGACAGCCTGGAATATAAATATCCACTGGAATAATCTTATCTATCCCCTGCACCACCGCATAATTATCATAAAACCCGCCGGTGCTGGCACAGGCACCAAAGGCAATTACCCAT
Source organism: uncultured bacterium (assembly GCA_964553915.1). Lineage (GTDB taxonomy): Bacteria > RBG-13-61-14 > RBG-13-61-14 > RBG-13-61-14 > DRUE01 > CAZKMM01. The sequence continues at coordinate 28,682 of CAZKMM010000016.1, read as the reverse complement.
TTCGGCTCACACATCTGGTCATAAACCTTTCGGAGCACCGGAGCAAGCTTGTGATTGACCGTGCCTACCACTAAAAGCAGGTCTGCCTGACGAGGAGTAAAGCGAGTGAACTCTGCCCCAAACCGGGCAAGGTCATAATGGGCACACATCACGCTCATATATTCCATCCCACAGCAGGCGGTAACAAAAGGATACTGAAATAGAGAGAACTTCCTTGCCCAGTTAATAAAGAATTCCAGCTTGGTGGTAATCCAGCTCTCACCGAAGATGGTTTCTAATCCCATTCCAAGCCCCCTTTTCGCCAGGCATAAAAAAGTGCCAGAGCCAGCACTAAAAGGAAAATTCCCATTTCAATGGTTCCGAACAGGAATTTCCAGCCCTGCCCCTGGGAAAGCTGGCGGAAAATCACTGCCCAGGGAAAGAAAAACATTGCTTCTATATCAAAAACAATAAAAATTACCGCCACAATATAAAACTTGATGGAAAAACGAGTTCGGGGATGTCCGGTGCTGGGATTACCGCATTCAAATGGCTCCAGCTTGGATTTGGTGATTTTTTTCGGTCCCAAATAAACCGCACAGAAAGTAAAAAACAACGCCAGACCAAAACTGATTAATGCTAAAAATACAATCGGTATGTATTGATAAAACATCTCTCCTAACCCAAACTTTTGAAGCTAAGGAGAACTTTCTTAAGGTGGGGTGAAATCATTTTACAAAACTTTTTCATTTTTGTCAAGCTTAAATTTATCCCAGCCTGCCCATAATAAAGAAGGCAATAATTAAGGCGTAGATAACCAGGGATTCAATCAATGCCAGACTCACTATTAACTGGGTGAACATAGGACCCTGGACCCCAGGGTTTCTTGCCAGAGCCTCCATTGCCGCGGAAGCGGTCCTTCCCTGACCAAATGCTCCGGCACCCGCGGCGATGGCAATGGTCAACCCCGCGGCAATCAATCCCAGAGCCTTGGGATAGCTGATTCCTGCCACTGCCGAAACTTGCTCGGCACCAAAAGCAGAAACCCCAACTAAAATCGCAAAAAATCCCAGTACAAAACCCAAAGCTTTCTTTCCCATCCTTCACTCCTCCTTTCTAATGTTCTTCAGAAACTGCAATGGCAAAATAGGTCACACTTAAAATACTGAAAATAAATGCCTGAACCACGCTTACCAACACCCCCAGAGCCATAAAAGCCAGCGGAACAAAAGGAGCTACCAGCATTAAAAAGATGCTAATCACCATATGGTCCGCAAACATATTTCCTAAAAGCCGGACCGATAGGCTCAGCACCCGGGCTAAATGACCAATCAACTCTATCGGTATCATCAAGGGGGCGAGCCAGGGAACCGGTCCGACAAATTGCTTTAAATATTTAATCCCGTGTACCCGAAACCCGTAATACTGGGTGGCAAAAAACACCACAATTGCCATTGCAACATTGGTATTGAAGTTAGAGGTCGGAGGCTCAAAATACGGCACCAAGCCCAAAAAATTGCTGAACAAAATCACCACCCACAAAGACAAAAGAATCGGAACATATCTTTTCCAGTCCTTGCCCAGAAGGTCCCGAATAAAATTGCTGAATACCTCCACCAGAATTTCAAAAAAGTTCAATAGGTCAAATTTAGAAGAAGGAATCAGAGGCTCTTTGGCTCGCCGAAGCTGAATTTGAAAACTTACCACTCCGGCAATTAAAAGCAGAGCAACAACCCCGGTATAAAAAACCGGAGCCGGGTCAAAACCAGGATTAAAATATCCTTCCCCCAGCTTAACCTCTCCAAAAAGGAGATGGGCTACGGTTAAAGGATGTTCCATTTTTACCCCCTAACTTCTCCCCGAAACCATATCCCCACAAGAAAAAGTGCTACAACTAACCCGGAAAATCCAATTAAAAACCCTATTATATTTAAGTGAAAATATAAAATAGCCCCAGCAACGAATCCGTAGATTATAAACGATTTTACTCCCAATAGCAAAGCCCATTTTCTTTTGGAAGTGCTCTGGAATATTTTGCTCAATAGATAAAAGGTGCTTACCAACTCCAGCCAGGCAAGCCCGGTGCCAAAACCAACCCCGACACTTTCCTGAGTGCGTCCCAGAGCTAAAAAAACTCCAGCAAAAATCCCCCCAAAACTCACAATAAATAAACTTGCCCAAAGCACCAATCCTTTGGGAAAATCCCTCATTTTTTAAAATCTTCATTTTGATTGAACTGCTCTGCCTGCAATCTACGAACTTCACGAAGAACCGCTTTGACCCCCGCAACGATGCCGAATCCGGTAAAAAGAAGTAAAAGCCAAGGATGAGTGCCAAGCCTCTGGTCCAGCCAGTATCCCAGTCCCGCTCCAATTCCCACCGCAGCTCCAACCTCAATTCCCAGCCCGGATAAGACTGCCAGCTCCCGTACCTGCTTACCCCGGGATTTCATTTTTAATTTATAGCATAAAAATCTTAATCTGACAATATTTTTTATTCCCAGAGCTGGTTTACTTTTTCCGCAATAATCTCCGCCTGTCCCCGAGCGGTGAATTCTTTGGGCAAAACCCGCTCCTGTTCTCCTAAAGCTAATACCTCGCTTAGCGCTTTTTTAAAAGACTCCGGCTCCTTCTTTGCAAAAACCACCCCGGGATAGCCCCTCAAAATCTCTTTCAAATCCCCTTCCCCCACCACCGCTAAAATCGGCTTTTTGCTATAAAGGTATTCCGCCACCTTCCCCGGAACCCACCAGTCATAAAACGGATGAAGCAAAAGCAATCCCCGGGAGGATTTAAGCAAAGAAAGGGTCTCTGGATGTGAAAGATAGCCCAGATACTTAAACCAGCCCGCCCGCTCAAATTCCTGAAACCGCTTTAGGATATTAAAGCTAACTTTCCCTGCCATCCCGACTTTTATCTCCCTCTCGCTGGATTTTCTCCGCCCCTGATTTATCTCGTAAAGATAATCAAAAACCTGCCAGGGATAGGCATCTGTAAGATAGCCAGTATAAATTAAGTCAAATTGTTCTTCTGCAGGCGGGATTTGGTCAAATTTCTTCTCTTCCAAAGCTGGACCCAGCACTATAAATTTATCTTGATTTTCCTTTTGAACCTTGCGGGCAAGAATCTCTAACAAGCCTTTACTATACCCAATTACCAGGTCAGCTCTTTTCAGAGTTTGTCTCTCCAGAAATTGGTCCAGATGGCGTAATCCCCAAAAAAGAGGCTTTTCCTGGGGAGCATCAGTCCAAAGGTCGCGAAAATCCGCAATCCATTTATGCCCGAATCTACTTTTTAGATAAAGCCCGGCAAGATGAGAAGCTCCCGGAGAATAAGTGCTCAAAACCACCTCTGGCTGATACTCCTGAACCAGCTTTCTCAACCGGGGAATAAGAGGAAAAAGCCAGCTCAGGCTCAGGTCCGGAACCAAGAGGCGGTCTCTAACCCAACTTAAACTTCTCAAAAAAAATCCCTGCGAGCCAGGAAGAGCCCTCATTTCTTGCCCAGAAGATTGACTTTTCTTTTTGAGCAAAGAGCGAAATCCCCTGCCGGAAAATTCCAGAAAAAATACCGGATACCTTACCACTTCTTCGCTCAATTCCGAAAGTAATTCCGGAGCTTCTGGCTCTCCGGGAAGCTGATGGTAGTGAACCACAATCGGACGAATTCCAAACTCCGGCAGATATTTTACCCAGCGAAACAGCCGAAATACCCCAGAGCCACCAATTGGTGGGAAATAAGGAGAGATAATCAGGAGGTTTTTCATTTTTAGCTTTTTTCTGGCTCTATTATTCGGAAAATCAACCCGCTGGGCAATTTCGGATAAAAATAGGTGCTTTTTTCTGGCATGGTCTCTCCTTTTTTCGCCCGCTCCACAATTTTTTCCACGGAAATCGGTTTGAGCAAAAATGCCAGTTGATATTCTCCAGAAAAAATCTCCTGCATAATCTTTTGTTCGTTGGTTTCATAATGAACCCGGGCTTCTTTTAAAAGCTCCTCCTGGCTGAGCATTAAAATCCTCTTTAAAATCAATTCTTCCAGAATCTCCACCTCTAGCCGAGAATTATATTCAGGGAAAAGTCCAGATTTAAAACTTAAAAGCCATACCCTCGGTTCGGAATCTATCATTAAAAATTCTTTCTCATTTAATTTTTCCAGATGTGCCAGCACCTCAGAAAATTGCTCGGGAGAGAGCTGGGGAGAAATCAGATGGGGGGTGAAATACTCTGAGATTCTCTCCAGCAATCCCTCTAACTGGGAAGAATCCAGCCCCCGAAGCAAACGATGATAGGGAAAAATCACCAGCCCCGGCTCCTGAACCGGACAAAAATAACTCATAATCCAGCCGGCAGATTCTGCCCGGGAATCATTTTGAGCTACCAGCTCCTGATAAAAAGCCAGAGCGGTCTCATAGCGATGATGACCATCCGCAATATAAACCGGCTCCGAGCCCAGCTGTCCGCTAACCTTATCTACCACTTCCTTATCCCGAATAGCAAAAAATTTGTGGCGGAAGCCAAACTCATCATTAAATTCAAAATTAAATTCAAAAGCTGGTTCTTCTGGCGAGATAGTTTGAAGCTGAGAAATCAGCTCCAAGCCCGGGTCAGAATAAAGGCAAAAAATCGGGCTGAGATTTGCCCCCACCGAGCGAAGAAGCTCCAGCCGGTCTTTCTTTGGCTCAGGCATTGTCCGTTCGTGCGGTAAAACCTCTCCAGTTTGATACTCGCTCAAACCGAGCAGAGCAAAAAACCCCCGGCGAGATACCCTCCGCTCCTTCCCGGCAAAAAGATAATTAAAATCCACCTGGTAAAAATAAACCGCAGGAAAGCTGGTCTTCTTTAAAGCACCTTCCTCCAGCCAGCGGTGAAAACCCTCCCCAGCCCGCCTGTAGAAATCCGAGCCTTTGTTAAGGGCATAAGTAATATGGATTACATTATAAGGGCTTTTTTCTGCCAGCTTTTTTGCCTGAGCTGGCTCAAGAACATCATAGGGCGGGGCAATTAAATCCTGAATCGCTCCAGCTCGGGAATGATAATACACTCCAGTAAATGGTCTAACCCGTGCCATTAAAAAAATCGCTTCAGGTCATCAAATTTAATGACGCCTTCCCGAATCAACTCCGGCTCATCCCCTAAAAGGCTTAAAACCGTAGAAGCAGGACCGGAGCGGGTTCCGGCATCTATAATTAAATCCAGCTCACTTCCGAGCCGGTTTTCAATTTCCTCCGGGTCGGTGAGTGGAGGCTCGCCGGAGCGATTGACACTGGTAGAAGTAATCGGCTCAAATGCCCGCTCCACCAGTGCCTGAGCAAAAGGCTCCCCGCTCCAGCGGATGCCAATCCCTTCTGAGTCCGCCCGAACCTCCTCTGCCATTCCCAGCTTGGCAGGTAAAATTAAAGTGAGGGGACCGGGCCAGAAATGGTCAATCAATCTTTTGGCTCGCTGGTCTATCTCCACATATCTCTCTGCCATCTCCACTCCCTTGACCAAAATTAAAATCGGCTCGGTTTTGCTTTTGATTTTCCGAATCCGCTCAATTGCTCCCGGTCTGCTCACCAGAGCACCCAAGCCATAAAGGGTCTCGGTGGGATACGCAATCACCCCTTCCATCAAAAGCACCTCAAAGGCTTTATCTACCAGTGCAGAGAAATTATCTCGGGATAGCCTGAGCCTTTTGCTCATAGATTTTCTCTCCCCGACAAAAAATTGCCTGATTTTTCTTAAGTCCGAGCCAGCTGGAAAGAGGCTGGCATTTTATCATTGTTAAAAAATATATCGGTCCTTTCTCACCATACAGACATTCAAAATTAGCCTGTCCCTTGGATATAATCAAATCCGCTTCTTCCCAGCTGGTTAAAAATTCCTTGCCCGCGGTTTTTAATTCTATGCCCATCCTTGCCTGACCGGTGGTGATGATTCTTACCCCGGGAATTTTATCCAGCCCCACCTCCAGAGCATCTTCCCAAAGAGCATCATTTAGAGCCGGTCCGGATTTCACCGCCACCCGGAGCTCTTTCCCCTGCTCTGCCAGAAGCGCAATTAAAATCCGGTCAAATGCCAGCTCGCCGGCATTGTCCGAGAGAAATAAAATCCTGCTGGCTTTTTTCAGCTCTTGCAAAAACTCTTCCAGCTCAAAAAGGGCAAACTCTACCCCGAGTGCCTGCTGGATTTTCTCCTCCAGCTGGCTTTCCAGCCCCGGAACTGTGGCAAAATCTATAATATTGCCAGCAATGCCTATTTTAACCGCCTGGGCAATTTTGTCCTTCTCACTTGTTGCCTGCTCCAGATAGGGAATGAGCCTCTGGATAAACCTCCCTGCCACCTGATTAGATTTTTTCTTAATTTCCCGAAACGGGTCCAGCTGGTTTAAATGCTTTGAAACAATTTCCAAAATCTGCTGGGAATAATCCGGCGCCGGGCGATTATATTCCTGACCGGCAAGATAACTCATCACCTCACGAAGCACCGCAAAGGTCTCCTCCTCAGAAGCTGAACCAATCCTGCAGGCGGTAATTGCCATCTGGATTAAACAGGGAATACAGAAGGGAAATAGCCTCATTTTTCCTTTTTAATTTTTTCCAGAAGCCGGTTCTGTTTTTCTAGAACCTGCTTTTGGAGATTTTTTCGCCGGGTTTTGAGCCGTTTTTTCAGTCCGGGGTCAGAAAGGGCAAGAATCTGTCCGGCTAAAATCCCGGCATTTTTTGCTCCTGCTTTTCCCACTCCCATCACTGCTACCGGCACTCCACCCGGCATCTGAACCATACTGAACAGAGCATCCAAGCCAGAAAGCATCCCCCCGGTGGGAACCCCGATTACCGGCAAAACAGTATAACTGGCAATTACTCCCGGAAGATGAGCACTCATTCCTGCCCCGGCAATAAAAAGCTTAATTCCTCTTCGCTCCGCTCCCCGGATATATTCCCGAAGCAAATCCGGGCTCCGATGGGCACTCAGCACCCGCAGTTCATAACTTATCTTTAACCTCTCCAGCTCCTCCAGTGCCGGCTTGATTACCTCATAATCAGAATCACTCCCAATAATTACACTTACCTCTGGCATTCTCCCCTCCTGATTTGCCAGATAAAATTAGCATAAGTTGAAATGAGTGTAAAATAAAGGCGGGCTAAAAACGATTCTCGAGCCCGAACATAACCGGAAATGCTACCGGCTGATTCCTTCCCAAAAGATTAGCTGAAACCTTAAAAAATAAATCCAGCTCCGGGCTTAGCTGATATTCCAGCCCAACCCCGGCTTGAAAATAATTTCTCAAATTATCCAGACTCTCTCCCTCTTCTAAATCCGCCTGCTGAGAAAAATATTCACCAGATAAAATTAAAACCAGAGCAGAATACTGCCTCAAAAATTCCGCAGAAACCCTCCAGCTATCTCCCGGCTTGAATTTTACCTTCTCCTCTATTGATTCTATCCCTTTGTCTATCTCACCCTCCTGACAGTAGCGGTAATTTAATTGAAAGCGAAAAGCATATTTCTCCTCCCGCCACCACAGTTTTGCTCCACCCCAGAAATCACTTAGCTGATTACCAGTAGGAAGTTTTTTCAGATAATATTTGTTATTTTCTAAGGTCATCTCTCTCTCATTATCTCCGGTGGGAAAACTCACTCCCAGCCCGAGGGCAAGCTGGAGATTTTGTGAAGCAGAGGAATAAGCCCGAAACCAGGAATATACTTCCGCATCGCCGATATTCTCTGCCTTCGCATAAAACTCCTTCCCCATAATATAAGGCAGGGAACCGCCCACCTCCCACCAGTCCCGCACTCCATATCCCAGCTCCAAAAGAGCACGAAATTCCCGCCAGTCCTGGTCCGCTTCCAGAGAAGAAGGCGAAGAAGAATCATCAAAATATTTATCCGTATCAAACCAGCTGAACCATCCCCGAAGTTCAAATAATCCCTCGGGCAAAATCAAAGGACGGGATACCTCCTGAGCTGGATAGGTTTGCCCCAGAGCAGAAAAGCCAAGAACCAGCCAGAAAATAGCCAGCCAGAACTTTATCTTCTTCATTTTTTAATTTCCTGGTCAATCCGGTGCATCAACTCATCCGGATTATAGCCATAAAAGAACCCATTAATAAAAACCGTGGGAGTGCCCCGAACCTCGACTTCCTTGCCTTCCTGAAGGTGTTGATTGATTAGCTCCTTGGTCTCCTCACTTTTCATATCTTTCTTAAATTTATCAAGGTTTAACCCGAGCTGTTTAGCAAATTCTATCAACTTCTGCTCCAGCTTCTCCTTGCCTTCTCGGGAAATTTTTATCATCTCCACACGGTCATTAAACAAAAGGTCGTGATATTCCCAGAACTTTCCCTGCTTCCAGGCTGCCACTGAAGCCTGGTGCTCCAGCATCGCCCCGGAATGAACCACAAAATGTTTAAAGTAAAGCGCAATCTGATCCGGGTGCTGTTGATATTTTTCCTCTAAAAGCTTTGCCATTCTCTGACAGAACGGACACTGAAAATCAGTGAATACTACCAGCTGAACCTTGGCATCTTCTTTGCCCAGCCGGGGAGAATTGTTCAAATTAAATTCCTTTTTCTGACGGGCTTTAAAATACTTCTTCAAATATTCCAGATTGCTCTTCATTCGCTCCAGATTCGCTTTTACCGGGCTCGGCTCGCCCGACTCCTCCATCTTTTTGATTCCCTCCATTACCACCTCCGGGTCGCTCCCATAATAATAACCATTGATAAAAATAGTGGGAGTGCCCCGAATTCCAATCTCATTCGCTTCTTTATTCTCCGCCTGAAGCTGTGCCAGATATTTATGCGAGCTCAAATCCTGCTCAAGCTGAGAAACATCCAGCCCAACCTGCTTTGCCAGCTCCAGAATCTTTTGCTGATAAGCCTCCTGGTCCTGCCGGCTCAAACGAACCAGCTCCGGCTGGTTCTGGTAAAAAAGCTTTGCCAGCTCCCAGAATTTTCCCTGTGCCTGGGCAGAATATCCTGCCTCGTGCTCCAAAATTGCGCCCGCATGAATAATCCGGGTCTTATAATAAAGCGCATATTTATCTGGATTATTCTCCACCACCTCTACCAGCTTCTGGTTCATATTCTTGCTATAAGGACATTGAAACTCGCTCCAGACAACTATCTTAACCGGAGCATTGGGATTGCCCAGCACCGGGGAATTCTCCAGATTAAATTCGTATTTTTTGCCCGGCTCCGGCTGATTCTTCAGCTTGGGAACCGCCATTAAAGTAATCTCCCGAACCTCATCTGCCAGCTGATTTAACCTGCTCTCCAGGGTCTGCTCACCCTCCAGAACCGCCGGCTTCTTCTTGAAAGATTCAGAAAGAATCCTTCCCACCAGAACCCCGGCTAAAAAAATAATAATTCCACCAATTACCAAACCCAGTTTCGCTTTCATTATTTCTCCTTAAATATTGGTTATAGATTTAATTTTATTCAATAGAACCTCTGGGGTCAAATCCTCAGGAAATTCTCCTGCTCTCTGGATAAGAAAACCAGTTTATGTTAAATTAAAGTTTGATGAAAAGAAGCTTGAGCATTGCTTTGCTCTGCCTGCTCCTGCCCCTGATTCAGGCAGGAAAACCCAAGCCCAACCTGATTCTCATCTCAGTGGATACCCTTCGCCAGGACCACCTAGGAATTTATGGCTACCCCCGAAATACCTCTCCCAATATTGACCGACTCCTCTCCCGGGGTGTCTGGTTTACCAATGCCCACTCCAATGTCCCGCTCACCAATCCCAGCTTCTGCTCTATGATGACCAGCAGATACCCACACGAAATCGGGGCTACCAGAAATGGAATTCCAATGGTAAGAGATGCCCTCACCCTGGCAGAAATCCTGAAAAAAAACGGATATACCACGGTCGCTTTTCTCTCCAACTGGCCACTTAAAGCCCATCTTTCTAACCTGGACCAGGGGTTTGACATCTACGACGATAATTTCTCTAAAAAACGCTGGCTATTTTTCAATGATGAGCGAGATGCCCGGGGAGTAACCGAACAGGCGACCAACTGGCTGAAAAATCACCTTAAAGAACCCTTGTTCCTCTGGGCACATTACTCAGAGCCCCACGCTCCTTATATCTCCCATAAAGGATTTAGATTCTCTGACCCCAGGCTACCAGATACCGAGGAGCAAAGAAGAATAGATGCCTATGATAGCGAAATCGCCTATGCAGACCATTATATTGGCGAGCTTCTCTCTGCCCTGGACCAGCTCGGAGTTTTAAAAACCAGCCTGGTCTTTTTTGTTGCCGACCACGGCGAGAGCCTTGGTGAACACGGATATGTCGGACACGGAAGATACCTTTATGAACCAAGTATGAGAATCCCTTTTGGCTTGAGCGGTCCAGGAATTCTCCGAGGGGTGCGGATTGATGCCCAGGTGGAGCTTTTAGACCTTGCCCCAACTTTCCTGGCTTATGCGGGTATTCCCATTCCCAGCCAGATGCGGGGAAGAAATCTCCTTCCCTATATTTGGGGAGAAAAACCCTGGGAAGAACCCTACTTGATTTATTTTGAAACCTATCCCGGAGCAGTGCGGGGAAAGGGAATGGAAAAACTCGCTTCTTTAAAAAAGCCCATCTGGGTGGGGCTTAAGGTTGGAGAGCTTAAGGTGCTTTATTCTGTGCTTAATTCCCGCTGGGAGATGTATCAGCTTCAGCGCGACCCCGGAGAGCTCCACAACCTGGCAGACCCGGTCAATCAGGTTTTTATTCAGTTCTCAGAAAAGCTTTTAAAATGGTGGAGGGGATGGAAAGATACCGCAGTGGTTGGCTCCACCTCCGCGCTCACCGAGCAAGACAGAAAAAAACTGGAAGCCCTCGGATATATAAACAAATAATAAAGATGAAAAAAATTCTGGGATTAATTTTCCTTGTCTTTTTTGCCTGCCATCGTTCAAGCCCGGAAAAGCCCCTAAAGCTCGGATTGATAGAAGAACTATCCCCAGAAAAAAAGAGCGAGCTAAACCGGCTGATAAAAACCTCAGTTTTCTTTAAAGAAAAAAACTTGAAGCTGAATAATATCTATGGCATCCCTCCTCATCTGCTTCTTCGCTCTCCTTCTTCTCCGGAGGTAATTGAGCTGGAATGGAAAAACCGCTCGCTTGCCCCGAAATATATGCTTTTTTTAAACCCTTATCTGGAAAGGTGGATAGTTCCCTGGATATATGCGGAGCGGTATTTTCAGGTGGGAAGGTTTGAGGAGGATTATTACTTACTGCCTTTCCGTTATAGCTGGCTGGGTTTCTTTTATTCTCAATCCATTCTCACCAGCCCGCCAGCAAGCTGGGAGGAGCTGGAGGAAATTTGCACCGCTCATCCTTCCAGTATGGGCTTGGATTTTTCTCGCCCGAGCGAGGTATTGAAATTTATCCTCTCTTTAATCTGGGAATCTGGCGGAGATGAGTTTGACCTGAATAATTCTCAGACCAAATCCGGGCTTTATTTTCTTGCCCGACTTAAAGATTGCTTTTCTCCTTATGCGGAGAATTATAACCTTAAATTGCTCGCAGAAGCCCTGAAGCGAGGAGAGATTTATTTTGCCTTTGCGGAGCCTGAGCTGGCAAAAATTCTGGCAGAAAAAAGGCTTTTGGGTCAGGAGATTTATTCCGCACCTCTTCCCGGCAAAAAAGGTGTGGCTTATACCGCAACTTTGCTCGGGGTTAACAGGAAAACAGAGAATCCGGAGCTGGCGGTTCGGCTGGCAATTTTTTTATCTCATCCCCGGACCCGGAAAAAAGCCCTAGAAAAAGAGCTCTGGCTCGCACCAGTAATCCTGGATAAGAAGGATTCATTTCAAAACATTTATTCTCCTTTTCTGGAGATGGTTTCCCGGCTCCAGCCTGTGCCCTATCCGGAGAATTTTTCTGCTCTGGCTGAAATATATCAGGAGATTTTTGCTCAGATAGTTTTCCGGGGACGACCGGTGGAGCTGGTGGTGATTGATTATCAGCTTCCGCTCAGACAAATCAAGCTTGGCTTATTTGGAGAAAAAAAATAAAATATTTGGGGAGGTGAAGATGGATATTCAACAGCTGGTTAAAGAACTGGCGGTAGAAACTGAAACCAGAATTGTCTTTCTAATCTTTGATGGTCTGGGAGGACTGCCAGTAGGAGAACACGGCAAGACCGAGCTGGAGCTGGCAAAAACCCCGAATATGGATGAACTTGCCCGAAAAGGAGTGCTCGGGCTGGCAGACCCGATTGCTCCGGGCATCTCTCCGGGAAGCGGTCCCGGACATCTGGCTCTTTTTGGCTATGACCCGGTAAAGTATTTGATGGGCAGAGGAGTGCTGGAGGCGCTGGGAATAGATTTTCCCTTACAGCCCGGAGATATAGCGATTCGGATAAATTTCTGCACCGTTGATGAGCAGGGAAAGGTCATAGACCGTCGGGCAGGAAGAATCTCCACAGAAAAAAATAGTGAAATCTGCCGGCTATTAAAAGAAAAAATCAAAATTCAGGGCGCAGAATATTTTCTGGAGCCGGTCAAGGAGCATCGGGCGGTTCTGGTTTTTCGGGGAGAAGGACTGGGCGACCAGCTCAATGATACTGACCCGCAGGTGGTAGGAAAAAAGCCTTTAGAATTACAGGCACAAGACCCGGAAAGCGAAAAGACCAGGAACCTGGCAGAGCAGTTCCTTTCTCAGGCAAAGGAAATTCTAAAAGAACAAAAACCAGCAAATATGCTTTTGCTTCGGGGATTTGCCAAGTTTCACCGCTATCCGAGTTTTTCAGAGGTGTATAAGCTAAAAGCCTGCGCCATTGCCCAGTATCCGATGTATCGGGGCTTGGCAAGATTGGTGGGAATGGAGATTCTTGATGTCGGCGAAGAGCTGGAGGATTTATTCACCACCCTGGAGCAGGCTTGGGAAAAATACACCTTTTTCTTTGTTCATATCAAAAAGACTGACACCGCGGGAGAAGATGGCGACTGGGCAAGAAAGGTAGAGGTAATAGAAGCGGTTGACCGGCTGATTCCCAGAGCAGTGGCACTCAAACCTGAAGTTCTGGTCATCACTGGCGACCATTCCACTCCCAGCAAGCTCAAAGCTCACAGCTTTCATCCGGTGCCGGTTTTAATCTGGAGTGAAAATGTCCGAAGCGACCCTGCCCAGCAGTTCGGAGAGCGTGCCTGCCTGGGCGGAGCCCTGGGAAGATTTCCGATGCAATACCTGATGAGTCTGGCAATGGCTTATGCCCTGAAATTAAAGCGGTTTGGCGCCTGAGCAATGCAGACCCAATTTTCTCTTCGCCTTCTTTTTGAGCTGATTTTCCCCGGTTTGTGCCTTCTTTGCTCCCATCCAGCAGAGACGAAAATGCCTTTATGCTCCCGGTGTCTGGAGAAATTAGAATGGCTTAAGGATAATTGCTGTCAGATCTGCGGGCTTGGATTTGAGCCCACAAGTCCGGCTCATCTTTGTGGAAAATGCCAGCTTAAGCCACCTTCTTATCATCTGGCTCGGGCGGTGGTAAAATTTGAGGAGCCGGCAGTGGAAATTGTCCATCGCTTTAAATATCAGAGGGAATTTGCTTTTCTTGCCTGGATGAGTGATGAGATGGCAGGGGTTTATCAGGAGCAATTTGCTCCTCTGGATTTTGATTTAATCATCCCGGTGCCTCTTCACTGGCAAAGGCTCCTGAAAAGAGGATACAATCAATCCCAGCTTCTGGCTCGCTTTCTGGCAAAAAAGATAAATCTCCCGCTTGCTCCCTCAGTTCTGGTGCGAACCCAAAATACCCCGCCTCAGGTAGGATTGAGCCGAAATCAAAGAGAAAAAAACCTGAAAAAAGCCTTTTTAGTGAAAAAACCCTCCTGGATTAAGGACAAAAAAGTTCTTTTAATTGATGATGTCATCACTACCGGAGCAACCATAGAAGAAGCAAGCAGAACCTTAAAGCGGGCAGGAGCAGAGCTGGTAGGGGTTTTAGCTTTTGCCCGGGCATAAAAAGGAGGAGGCAATGAAAAAGGTTGAGGCGATTATCAGACCTTTTAAACTGGACGAGGTAAAAGAGGCGCTCAATGAAATTGGAATTCAGGGAATGACCATCAGCGAGGTTCAGGGCTTTGGCAGGCAAAAAGGTCATACCGAGCTTTACCGGGGAGCAGAATATGTAATAGACTTTCTCCCCAAAATCAAGATTGAGCTGGTGGTCAGTAAAGCAAAGCTGGATGAGGTAATTCAGGTAATTCTCAAGTCCGCCTACACCGGCAAGCTCGGAGACGGAAAAATTTTTATCTATCCAATTGAAGATGCCATCCGAATCAGAACTGGAGAGAGAGGAGAAGACGCTTTATAATTAGGGGCTATGAAAATCCTCATCATTGGTGGCGGAGAGGTTGGATTTCACCTGGCAAAAATTTTAACCCGAGCCGGGCACCGGATTACCATTATAGACAATTCCCCGGAACGAATTTCTGAGCTGGAATCCCGCCTGGATGTTTATACTCTTTTGGGCAATGGCTGTGAAGCCGGGGTCCTGGAGCAGGCAGGGGTTTTCTCTGCGGATGTAGTTCTTGGAGTCACCAGTAATGATGAGGTCAATCTCCTGGCAGGATATTTTGCCAAAGAGATGGGAGCGAAAAGAATTATAGTCCGGGTGCGGGATATTTCCCGATATCAATATCATCGCAGTTTTTACCAGCGGGTTTTAAGATATGATTATATGCTCTCTCCCCGGGAACTAACCGCACAGGTGATTATTGAAGCGGTGCTTGGTCATCGGGCGAGCGTGGTGGAGGATTTTGCGGAAGGGAAAATTCAGCTTCGCCAGTTTAAAATTCCAGCCCGTCTTCCCTGGGAAGGAAAAACCCTTTCTCAGGCAAATCTTCCTAAAGATTGCCTGATTGTGGCTTTAATCAAGAATCAGCCGAAAAGAGAAATTATCATTCCAGATGGAAGCACCCTGATTAAAGAAGGAGATGAGGTTTTGGTCCTGGGCAGTCCCGGGCGAGTAAAAGAAATAGAAAAAACCTTTGGGAAAAGCATTGAGCGGGCAAGAAAGGTGATATTAGTAGGCGGGGGAGGGATTGGCTTGACCATTGCCCAGAAATCAGAAGCCACTGAAATAGATTTAAAACTAATTGAAGAAAACAAAGACCGGGCAGACGAGCTGGCGGAAATTTTAGACCAGACTCAGATTATTAATGGTAATGGCACAGACCCGATGCTCTTGGAGGAGCTGGGAATAAAAAGCACTGACCTGTTCATTTCTGCCTGCGGAAAGGATGAAAAGAATCTTCTCGGCTGTCAGCTGGCAAAGAAGCTGGGAGCTAAAAAGGTGATTGCTTTGGTAGAAAATCCAGAATATGTTGAGCTTTACCAGAGCCTGGCCATAGACCTGGCGGTCTGTCCTCGCCGGCTTCTGGCAGAGAAGATTATCGGCTTCATCAACACCGGGGTGGTCGGCTCCATCGCAGTAATAGAAGAAGGAAAGGCAGAGGTAATAGAGATGAAGGCAGAGCCCGAAAGCCCGATTACCAGAGCTCCTTTAAGTCAGGTAGGATTTCCCAGAGGTGCCATTATTGGAGTGATTGTCCGGGATGGTCAGGTGATAATTCCTGCTGGCAAAGACCGGGTTCAGCCCGGAGACATCTGCATTATCTTCTCCTTTTTAAAAAGCCTGCCCCAGGTGCAAAAACTATTCAGTCCTCCGGATAAATCAAAATGAATTTCCGCCTGATTGCCAAAACTCTCGGACAGATTTTAATCTTTATCTCTCTTTCAATGGCGGTGGCTTTGCCCTGGTGTTTTGAAGAAGAACCAGGAGGCAGGGAATGTCTTAATGCTTTTCTAACATCTATGCTGGTGGGAGTTGCTCTGGGAGGCGGACTCTGGATTCTAGGAAGAAGAGCTTCCCGTCAGTTCTTTCGCCGGGAAGGGCTTGCCACTGTAGCCTTTGCCTGGATTTTAATTGCTGGAGTGGGCGCGCTCCCTTTTTATTTTTCCGGGTTCTTCCCCGGCAATTATCTGGATTGTTATTTTGAGGCAATGAGCGGATTCACCACCACCGGCGCCACGGTGCTGGATAAAATTGAGCCAATTCCCAAAAGCCTCCTTTTCTGGCGGGCTTTTACCCAGTGGCTGGGAGGAATGGGAATTATTGTGCTTTTCATCTCCATTTTTCCGGCTCTGGGCATAGAAGCCAAGCACTTATATCAGGTGGAGGTTCCGGGCATAGAAAAAAAGGGAATAATGCCCCGAATCCGAGATACCGCCAGCATCCTCTGGAGAATTTATCTCTGCTTTACCGCCTGGGAAATTTTCCTGCTCCTGCTCGGTGGAGCAAGCTTTTTTGATGCCTGCGCCCATACCTTCACCACTCTTGCCACCGGAGGATTCTCCACCTATACCGCAAGCATCTCCGGATTTAATAGCCTTTATATTGAACTGGTAATTGTATTATTTATGTTTCTGGTCGGAGTGAATTTTTCCCTTTATGCCCGGGCATTTCAGGGAAATATTCGTCCCCTGGTGAGGAACCGTGAGTTTCTCACCTATGTATCATTTCTTTTAGGAGCGGTAATTTTTCTCTGGATTTCTTTACTTGTTTTCCGGGATTACTCATCTCCCTTTTCCGCTTTAAGAAATGCCTTATTCCAGGCGGTCTCCATTATGACCACCACTGGCTACGCCACTGCGGATTTTGACCGCTGGAATGATTTTGCCCGCTTCTTTTTGCTCGGGCTGATGTTTATCGGCGGTTGCACCGGAAGCACCGGCGGTTCTATCAAAGTGATGAGAATTATGATTACCATAAAAACTGCTGGAATGGAGTTGAAAAAATTTTTCTTCCCCAAACGGGTCATCTCCTTAAAACTGGGAAAGGAGCCAGTGGAAAAGGAGGTAATCTCCCTGGTATTTGGATTTATTGTTCTTTTTATCGGGGCTTTTATCATCTCCACCTTTGCTCTTTTAGCAATGGGATTAGACCCGATCACTTCAATGAGCGCCACAATTGCCTGCCTGGGAAACATCGGACCGGGGCTGGCAAAGGTGGGACCCGCTACTCATTATTTCCATCTCCCTTATCCCGCCAAAGCTCTGCTCAGTTTCCTGATGGTCATGGGAAGGCTGGAGGTCTATCCAGTGCTTCTTTTGTTCCTGCCGGGATTCTGGAGAAAATAAAAATCCCCGAACCTTGCTCAGGGATTTCTTGCTGGCTTTATTTCTCAGCTGATTTACCAGCGGAGCTAAATCCTTACTCCAGCCAGAGCTGATAAGGCTTTTTGTTTCTGGGAAGTTTGGCAGGTAGCTCAACCCATCTGCCCAGCCTGGCAGAAAGATACCCGGCAAGCATCACCTCTAAAACCAGCCTGCCATCCTCTGCGGTCTCAATTGGTTTTTTCCTCCGCTGGAGGCAATCAATAATATGAGCAAATTCCTCCGGATATCCATACATCTCATGCTCCCGGTAGATGGCATATCCCCAACCTTTGGTGGTCTCTGCCTTTTCCACCGCATAGCCATAACCTTTGGCGCTAAAAAGCCGAATAGAATTGCCAATCACCAGGTCGCAAAATGCCACTCCCCCAGAGCCCATTACCTCTGCCCGGTCATCTAAACCGCCCCGAAGTGCCCAGGAATTTTCTATCACTGCCCGGGCACCATTCTCAAATTCAAGAATGCAAACCGCATCATCCTCGCCCCGGGTCTTTTTCAGATGAACATAACGACCGAGTGAGCAAAGCACCCTTTTCACCCTGGGCTTATTCAAAAGCCAGCGGGCAAACTCTATCCCGTGGCATCCCATATCCATAAACGCTCCTCCGCCAGAACGCTCTATATCCCAGAACCAGCGGGAATGAGGTCCAAAATGGCTCTCCCGGTGCCGGATATAAAAGGGCTTGCCTAAAGCTCCTTCATCAATCAGCTCCTTAAGCCGAACATACTTGGGCGCAAAACAGAGATTCTCACCATAAAAAAGCTGGACTTTGTTCTTCTTGCAGGCACTTATCATTTTGTCTGCTTCTTCTAAAGTCAGGCACAGGGGCTTTTCCACAAAAATATGTTTCTTCATCTCCGAGGCTTTGACTGTGAACTCGCAATGCAGGTCATTGGGAATGCCCAGAACCACCAGGTCAATCTCCGGGTCTGAAATCATTTTCTCATAATCCGTATAAACCTTGGGGATGCCCCGCTCCTGGGCAAATTTCTTTCCTCGTGCCCGATTCCGACTATACACCGCAACCGTCTCTGCCTGGGAGCAATGACTCAAAGCATCAGTATGAATATTAGCAACAAATCCAGTGCCACAAACCCCAACCTTTACCCGGCTTTCTCTCATCCCTACCCACCCTCTTAAAGAGGTTTTTTAATTTTTGTTGTAATTTAACAATCTATTTCTATCTCGTCAAACAGCTCGGTACAATTTCTGCCACAATTCTGGCAGATTATCTCACCATAATCTAAATCCCGCTCGTAATCATCTTCATAGCTGATTTCCAGTTCATTGTCCATAATTTCAATGTATCTATAATAGTATTCTGAAACTTCCTGATAAAAACTTTTTCCGCCACAACCAGGACATTCAATCTCATTCCTTTTCTTTCTGCTCTCATTATTTTTTCTTTCCATCTTTCCCCTCCTTATAAAGTTTAATTATTCTAAAAATTTATTTACATTTCTAAATATTTTGAATTGTTTATCAAATTCGGTTAAATCAGGCAATTAAAGTTTTTAATTTTCTTCCGCAAAGATTCTTTTGCCCTTAAAGAAAAATCTGGATATGATTTGAATAATGGGAATTGAGCTAACCAGAGCCGGGATTTTGATTGATGGCAGGCTGGTGCCTTTTATCTCCGGCGCCTTTCAATACTGGCGAAGTCCGGCTGAAAGCTGGGAAAAAATCTTTGACCAGCTTGCAGAGCTCGGGCTGGAGTTCGTTGAAACCTATATCCCCTGGAGCGTCCACGAGCTGGAAAAAGACAAATTTGACTTTGGAGAAAAAAGCCCGGAGAAAAATCTTCCCCGGTTTTTAACCCTTGCCCAGGAGCGAGGATTTAAAATTTTTCTCCGTCCGGGTCCTCATATCAATGCGGAGCTGACTTATTGGGGCTATCCTCGCCGGCTCTTGGAGCAAAAAGAATGCCTTGCCCGAAGCGCAGATGGGGGCTTGGTCTGGCTTCCAGTTCCGCCCAAAATGTTCCCTCTCCCCAGCTATGCCAGTGAGGTGTTTTTTAAAGAGGTCCGTATATGGTATCAAGCGGTTGGAAAAATCCTCAAGCCTTTTTTGTACCCTCAGGGTCCAGTGGTAATGATTCAGGTGGATAATGAGCTCTGTAATTTTTTCCGCACCTCACCTTATGATTATGATTATCATCCGGATGCCATCAGGCTCTGGCATAAATTTCTCCACCAGAAATTCTCAGATATTTCCCGGCTGAATCTGGCGTTTGGAAGTAATTATTCTGATTTTGACCAGGTGGAGCCTGCCCGCAGGTTCTCTGCCCAGAGCAAAAAAGAGCTGGTTTATTTTCTAAGCTGGGTGGAGTTTCGGGAGTATTATCTGGTGCAGGCTCTGGCTCGGCTGAAAAAAATGCTGGAAGAAACAGGAATTAAGGGCGTGCTTTTTGTCTCCAACTATCCCGGGGCAGGA
Organism: uncultured bacterium; assembly: GCA_964553915.1. Lineage (GTDB taxonomy): Bacteria > RBG-13-61-14 > RBG-13-61-14 > RBG-13-61-14 > DRUE01 > CAZKMM01. Next base: position 9,112 of record CAZKMM010000016.1, on the reverse strand, counting down.
GATTTTCCGCCCAATAATTATACTGAGCGGGAGAAGATTTTGGATTTTCAGGGGGCAGATATTTATCCTACCCGCCGGGAGTATCAGGGAATTAAGAGGCTGGCAAGGTTTGCCAGTGGCTTGAGCCGGTTTCCCTGCCTCCCGGAGTTCAGCTCGGGCGCATTTCTTATCCCGAGCATTTCCCTAAAAGACCAGAAATTTACCACTCCCAGCCTGTTTATGCACGGGGTAAAAGGAGTGAATTTTTATATGATGGTGGAGCGGGAGCGATGGTATGGCTCGCCCATTACCAGAAAAGGAAAAAAGAGAAAGGAATATTTTGAATTTTTCAAAAAATTCATCCAGCTAGTTAAAACCAGCGAAGTCTTTAAGCTGGAAAAATATGCTCCCTGCCTGGTGCTGAGCAATCGGGATTATGAACGGCTGGAATCCGCAACCACCATTCTGGAACCGCTTCCTCTGCCCAACCCAGAACTAACTCCTCCAGAGCTTCATTGCGACGAAAATGATTTTGGATTTGAGCACCCAATCCAGCTTTATGCCCGAAATTTTCAGGAGGCTATCTATCGGGCACTGGATTTAGCTGGCTTCGGGATAGACCTGGGAAACACCGCTCAACCTCTAAACTCCCTGAAAAAATACCCCCTGGTGGCTCTTTCCTGCTTTGAATTTATGAGCAGAGAGGTTCAGGAAAAACTCCGAGCTTATGCTGAGCAGGGGGGATTTTTGCTTTTAGGACCAAAACTGCCGGAGCTGGATGAGAATATGGAGCCCTGTGAAATTCTGAAAGAAGGACTTGAGCTGAAAAAAGAATACCCCCCTCCCTTCCCCGCAAAACTATTTTTACTTGCCAAAGGCAAAATCCTTTTAATCCCGCATAATTTTTCTTTTAAAGACCGAAGGCGACCTCCAGAAGAACTTGTTGAATTTATTAAAGAAATTCTCTTGGAGCTGGGGATTGAGCGGAGATTTTACTCAACTACCCCGAAGGTGGAGAGCCAGCTTTTTCTCACAGATAAAAGAAAGATTCTTTTTGTTGCTAATCCTTCAGGGGAGGCAGTGGCTGGAAAGCTCTCCCTTCCTGCTCCTATGGTTTTAGAGGATTTAGAGAGTTCGGAGAGATTTAGCGGTGATTCAGAGGTGGAAATTCCCTTGCAAGCCTGGCAGGTAAGGATTCTGGAGGTAAAAGATGCTGGATGAGAACATCCAGGTGATTGATATTGATGCCCGGCAATGGGTGAATCTTTTTTCTCTGCTTACGGGCAGTTTTTTCCGCACAGAAAAAAAGAGGGAAACAAAGCCAGGCTCAAGGCTTTTGATTGTCCACGAGCAGGGAAAAGTTATAAAGGCTCTGGATTCAAAGCGGGGAATAATCACCCGGGAGCTGGAAGAAATTTCTCCCCAGGACTTAAACCACCTGGCAAAAGAGCTGGGAGCTAATCTAATTATTGCGCTTGAGCGGGGGGCGCTCCGGGAGCTGGTGAGCCGGGCGGAAAGCGGGCTTAATTTATCTTTAGATTATGTGGCTCAACTTCTGGAGTATTATCAATCATTTCGGGAGCTGGTATTGGAAGGAAAGATTTTACTATATCCCCGCATTCCGCTTCGGGAGCTAAAGTATCAGGGCTTATTGAACCTCTTAAAAATAGCGGTGCCAGAAGAAAAAGTGATTATTCTGGTGGTGTTTGACCCCGAAGCCGAGGACCTTTCTGGCTTGCCCATCTTCACCAGCCTGATTTTAAGAATCAGAAAAGGACATCAACTTGACCTTTTAACCACCACTGAGGCTCTGGGGGATGAGAGGCTTAAAAAAATTCAGGACTGGAGGAAGGACTATCATAAAATTATCCGGCTGGCTGAGGAGAAATTCGGCTCGGTATTTTTCGGGATTTTCACCTGCAGTTCCGCTTTGCAGGAGCTGGCAGGACAACCGAGAAAGGAACTGCTCAAATCCTTGACTAAATTTTTAAAGCAGGATAAAATTATTATAAATCCATTTCCGCTTCGGTTGAAGATGCTCCTTCGGATGGGAAAATTTCTTAAATTTTAAAAGGAGGGGAAAGATGAACTATCTGGTAAAAAAGCTCCAAAAAGGCGAATTTAACTGGTTGATTTATCTGGTGCTGATTACCTTCAGCTGGCTGGCTCTCCTGCCCCGACCGGCTCAGGCAGTGGTGGTTTCAGACCCGGTGGTAACCAAGAGCCTGGAGCGGGAAAAAGATTTAGCAAAGATTCGCTCGGTGCTGGAAAGAAAAGAGATTAAGAGCCGGCTGGAAAGCTTTGGAGTAAACCCCTCAGAAATTGAGCAAAAGCTCGCCCTTTTAAGTGATAAGGAGATTCATCAGTTAGCGGTTCAGATAGATAAACTTAATCCCGGAGGAGGTTTTGTTGAGACGCTAATTGCCCTCCTGGTGCTGGCAGGATTGGTGATTCTTATTCTTGACCTGGTTGGGGTGATAGATGTCATCCCCAAAGTCGGTCCTAAAGCAGAGAAAAAAGAAAAGAAAGAAAAATAATCTGGCAGTGTGGGTGTGAGCTGGGAGGCGGTCTGCGAGAGGCTGGAGCGAAATCCAGAAAAAATTTACCAGACCCTGGTCCAGGACCTGGAAAAGCTGGGAATAAAAATTTCTGAATCTGAATTTGAGCTCATTCCCCTTCCGGGCGGAGCTTCCAATCGGGGGTATTTACGGGCTAAATTTAATTCTCGCCCGAACTTCCCGGCAGATTCTCTGGTAGTGATGGTGCTTCGGGATTTGAATCCCACAGCCGGGATTGAGGAGGTGGTTGATAGCTCTTTAGAGCTTTCTGAGCTTCCTTTTTTAAATGTTCATCGTTATTTTTCCGTTCATCAAATTTCGGTTCCCAGGGTTTATCACAGCAATCTTGGAGCCGGGCTGATTTATCTGGAAGATTTGGGCGATATTCTGCTCCGCCAGGAGCTGGTTCGCTCCTCAGAGGAGAGGAAAAAAGAGCTTTTAAAATCTGCCATAGATGAGCTTTTAAAGATTCATCTGGAGGCAGGCTCTGGCTCGGCTTCGGACTTTATTGGCTTTAAGGTCCGGTTTGATGAAAAGCTCCTTTTCTGGGAACTGGAGCATTTTAAAGAATGGGCACTGGAAAAAAGAGGGAAAAAACTCAGAGAGAAAGACCTTGCCCGGCTGGAGCAATGCTTCCAGACCATTGTTCAGGAGCTTTTAAGCGCCCCTTATATCCTCTCCCATCGGGACTATCATATTGATAACCTTCTGGTCTGGGAAGGAAAAATCCGGGTGATTGATTTTCAGGATGCCCTTTTAGCCCCTTATCCCTATGACCTTGCCAGCCTGCTTTATGACCGGGATACCTCTCAGATTCTCCGCGAACCACTGATTGAGGAGATGATTCATTATTATTTTGAAAAAGCCCGCGAGCTGGGATATGAACCGCTCGGGTATTCTGACTACCGCCGGGTTTTTGACCTCTGCCTGCTCCACCGCTCCTTCAAAGTGGTGGGAAGGTTTTATTTTCTGGCACAGGCCAAGAACAAGCCAGAATACCTTAATTTTCTCCCTGCGGTGTATCAGGTGCTTTCTCAAACACTGGATAGATTTGGAGAATTTAAACAGACCAAAGAAATGCTTGCCAGCTATCTCCCCCAGCTGGGCTGAGTCTGTCCAGCAAAATTCTTTTTAAACTTTTCGCTGGTTTTTTCCAAATCACTAAATCAAATTAAGGGGTTGGACGCAAAAATCCTGATTGATTTTTAGCCCAGCATTGGCTATTATGAGCAAAAATTAAAGGAGTAGGAAATGCTTAGCTGGTTCAGAAAACATGCTTCCAGCAGAACCGCCAAGGCACTTTATGTTTTTCTCGCCATTACCTTTTTCGGGGGATTCGGGATTTTATCCAATCGGTATCTGGGGAGCAGACCGGTTGAGGAATCCAGCGAGCCGGTGGCAGTGGTGAACGGGGAAGAAATCAGCGCCCGGGATTTTTTTCAATCTTATCAGCGGGCGCTTCGTTTCTGGTATGAGCAGATGAATCAACTTTATGGCAAGGTTCCTGAGGAGCTTTTAGATAAAGATGCTCTCAAGCAGGAAGTGCTCGACCAGATGATTGAACAAAAATTACTCCTGCAAGAGGCAAAAAAGCTGGGAATAAAAGTAACCAAAGGCGAGGTTAATGCCCAGATTTCCGGCATTGAATTCTTCCAGGACCAGAGCGGGAAATTTTCCCCTGAACTCTATCAACGAATTCTTTCCCAATACAACATTACCCCGGAACAGTTTGAAAGAGACATTTATAACCAGCTTCTCATCAATCGCCTGCTGGCTTTAATTACCGCACCGGTTAGTGTAAGCGAAGACGAGCTAAAAACCTACTATCAAAAGGCACAAGAAGAAATAAATCTGGCTTACTTTTTTATTGATGCGGAGAAGCGGTATTCCAAACTGGAGCCGAGCGAAGAAGAAATCAAGCAATACTACGAGCAACACAAAAAGGAATTTGACTGGCCTGAGGTGAGAAAAATCCGCTATTTAAAATTCCATATCCCGGATTTTGAAAAAAAGGTTAAGATGAGCGAAAAAGAGCTGAAAGAATATTATGAAAAAGCCAAAGACCGCTACCTGACTGAACCAGAAAAAGCTCACCTGCGCCACATTTTGATCGCGGTCAGTAAAGATGCTCCAAAAGAACAGGTAGAAAAAGCCCGAAAACAGGCGGAAGAAATAGCTCAGGAACTGCAAGCAGGAGCAGATTTTGCTCAGCTGGCAGAAAAATATTCTCAAGACCCTCAAACCGCTACCAGGGGTGGAGACCTGGGATGGTGGAGCCCGGGTCAGCTTATCCCGGAGTTTGATAAAACCGCCTTCTCTCTTCCGGTTGGAAGCATCAGCGAGCCGGTTCGCACCAGATTTGGCTTTCACATTATTAAATTAGAGGAATATCAGCCGGCAAAGTATAAATCTTTTGACAAGGTTAAAGACCAGGTAAAAGAGGAACTGAGCCGAAACAAAGCTCATCAGATAGCACTGGAATTTACCCGGAAGGTGGCAAAAGACTGCCAGGGATTGGGAATGGAAGCCTGCGCTGAAAAATACCACCTCACCCTGAAAGAAAGCGAATGGTTTAAAAAACGGGAATTTGGTCTGGAAGGTATCCCGGACAGTATGGATATAACCGAAGAGGCTTTTTATCTGAATCAGGGAGAGGTCAGTGAGGTTATTTCCGGGCTGGATGACCTTTATATTATTGAGGTAATTGGAATTCAGGACCCGCATCAAGCCACTCTGGAAGAAGCAATGCCCAAGATTCTTCGCAGGCTCCGCCCCGAGGTTCGGCTCAGAAAAGCCAAGGAAGATATGAGAGCCCTGCTCAAGAAAGTAAAAAAAGGATGGAGTATGAGATGGGCTTCCCGCCAGGTAGGGGCAGAGCTTAAAAAAACCGGATTGTTCAAACGGGGAGATAAAATCATCCCCGGAATTGGCTATTCTGAGGAAATTTCCCGGGTAATTTTCCGGCTGAGCAAAGATAACCCTTACCCGGACGATGTTTATGACCTGGAAGGAAAAGTATATCTGTTTAAACTGATTGACCAAAAAACCCCGGACCTTTCTAAATTTGAAGAGGAAAAAGAGCAGGTAAAAACCCAGCTCCTGGTTGCCAAAAAGCAGGAAGTAATTGAAAAATACCTGGAAGAATTAAAGAAAGGTCAAATTGAAATCAAAACCGAAATCTTAAAAAAATTTGACTAGTTCTCCAAAATTTAATTAAAAAATGACATCCAAAAACATATCCCTGATTAAAAAAGAACCTCTGGAAAAATTACTTGAGAAAGAAATTTGGAAAGCTTATGGAGCGGTTTCCACTCCTGGCTGGGTAGTGGAATTAATGGTCAGGCTTGCTGGAATTAAAAAATGGGAGAATTTAAAAATTCTTGAGCCGGGATGTGGCTTATGCGAATTCTTAAATTTTATTTATCAAAGATATCCGAAGAATTATTTTATAGGAGTTGAAGCACATCCAGAAATTTTTCAGTATGCTTCCTTATTATATCCTCAATTTGAAATACTTTTAGCAGATTTTTTACTTTGGGAAACAAATCATAAATATGATTTGATTATCGGCAATCCGCCTTACGGAATCATTGGAGATAAAAGTCATTATCCAATTCATTATTTAAAACCACAAAAAGAAATTTATAAAAATCTTTTTAAAACCTGGTATGGGAAATATAATATTTACGGAGCTTTTATTGAAAAGGCGATTTATTTGCTTAAAAATAAAGGCAAATTAGTTTATATTATCCCTGCAACTTTTATGATTTTGGACGAGTTCAAATTCCTTCGTAAATTTTTAGCTATCTCTGGTAAAATAAAAATCTATTATTTAGGACCAAAGATTTTTAATAATAAAAATGTATCCACTGTAATTTTAATCTTTATTAAAGGTTTAAGAGGGATAGAACTTTATGAAGTTAAAAATGGTAATAAATTTATCAAATATTATAAAAAAGAGCAATATCAAGGTGAAATTATAAGATTTGAAACACAAGAAACAAAAGAATTTGAAAAAGACAAAATCCCTTTAGGAGAAGTTTTTGATATTTATTTTGCTGCTCGGAGTCCCGAGGTGAAAAAACATCCTCTGGTGTCAAAAAAACCTAAAGGTGGCTTGGTCCCCATCTTGACCGGAAGAAATTTGCACAAAGGCTGGATTGATTATGAAAAATGTTATTCTGGCTTTTATATACCTCAAAAATATGCAAGTGCATTGCGGGACTTCTATGCCATACCCCATATTGTAGTAGGTCATACTAAAGGGGGGAAGGTAATCTCAGCTATTGATAAAAAATGTTATCCTTGGAGAGAAGAATTACATCTTATTCCTAAAAATAATAATGTTAACCTTGAAAAAATTTCTGAATATCTAAATTGCGATGAGGTACAAAAATATATGAAGGCTTTATATAAAGAAATTACACCACATATAACCATAACACAACTTAAATTACTGCCAATTCCTTCCAATTTTATAAAAGGGAGACTTTTATAATGAATTCTTATGAAAACTTATTAAAATATCGAAATTTTCTTGCCTCTATTCCCTTACAAGAATATCGTGAAAAATTAAAAAATGTAAAATGGGTAGAACAAGATTTGCCAGAATTATTATTGCCCCAAGAATCAATATTTAAATATTACTGGGAAGAAAAATCCTTCTTAGATTTTGAAAATTGGTTTGAAAATTTTTGGGAAGAATTAAACTCAAATCAAGACAAATTGAATGAAATGAAAAAATTTAAAAAATATTATTTTGATAAAAATAATGATGGATGGTTTAAACTTGGATTTAAAGCAAGAATGTACCGGACCTGGACCGCAATGTTAACCCAACTTGATTTCTGTTATATGCTCGCTTATTTATTAGATAAACATAAAAAAATTTTTAAAATAATTTGTAATGCGGAATTAGATAAAAAAGGGATAGACCTCAAAATTGCAAATATTGAATTTGCGGTAAGCAAATTAAGCCACAGAAAAGAAGCTCGCTCTGCCTCCGCTTCCCGACGAAATAGAATTAATATCCCTTATGCAGTTTTCAATATAGAAGAATATGAAAGACTCTCTCAAAGTTCTCGTGTCAAGCCAGAAAATCAAGAAAAATATAAAAAATCTTTAAATGCCTATCAAAAATATTTTGAAATTCTTAATAATGGATTTGTAGTTTTTAGCGAATATTATGTGGAACAAATAGTTAACAACCTGGAAAATGCCGAACGATTAAAAGAGTTTATCGAAAAAATGCTTCGTGAATTATCAGGAGAATTTTAATTAAAAAATCATAAAGGGGGGCTAAATGGCTAAACTGGCAATTAAGGGTGGTCCCAGGGCAGTTGCCGGCGAGATTTATCGCTGGCCTTACTGGGACGAGCAGGAAGAAAAAGCCCTCTTAGATGCCCTTCATAACACCTCCTGGGGAGGATACCCTCCACCTCAGCCCATCACCAAACGCTTCTGTGAAAAATTCGCCCAAAAGCACGATTCCAAATATGCCCTGACAATGGCAAGTGGCACCACTGCTTTAATGGTGGCACTTAAAGCTTTGGGTATTGGCTGGATGGATGAGGTAATTGTCCCGGCTCTTACCTTTACCGCCACTGCTTCCTGTGCTCTGTTCATTGATGCCCTTCCGGTCTTTGTGGATGTAAAGCCCGAGACTCTTTGTATAGACCCGGAAAAAATTGAGCCTGCCATCACCGAGCACACCAGAGCGATCATCCCGGTTCATCTCGGCTCTCACTGCGCAGAGATGGATAAAATTATGGAGATTGCTAAAAAGCATAACCTTTATGTGGTAGAAGACTGCGCCCACGCTCACGGAATGGAATACAAAGGAAAGAGTGCCGGCGCCTGGGGAGATATAAATTGCTGGAGCTTCCAGACCTCCAAAGTAATGACCGCGGGTGAAGGCGGTGCCATCACCACCAATGAATTCAAATGGTATGAAAAATGCCTGCTTCTGATCAACTGCGGGAGAAAAGGTCCGGATGAAGGCTTGGAATGGAATACCCTGGGATGGGCACTGAGAATGACTGAATTTCAATCTGCTATTTTAGAAGTGGGTTTGGAACGGCTCTTCAACGAGCAAATTCCTACCAAGCAGGAAAATTACAAATATTTCCAGGAGAGAATTAACCAGCTCCCTGGCTTCCAGACCCTTCCGGATGACCCGAACATCACCCGAAGAAGCGGATACGGGTTCATTGTGATGTATGATGAAGAGGTTCACGCGATAAGCAGAGATAAAATTGTCCAGGCGCTCAATGCGGAAGGGGTGCAGTGCTTTGGCGCCTTTTACGAGCCGATTTATAACATCGGAATCTTCCCGCTGGCAGAAGATGGCTCTCCTCTAATGCATCCTCAGTTTCGGGGAAAGGTAGATTATAGAAAATATAAAGGCACCTGCCCGGTTTCAGAAAAATCCGCTTATCATCAGACCATCTGGCTCCTTCATTATCTTTTCTTGGGAAGCCGGGAGAAGGTCAGCCAAATCTGCGATGCCTTTGAAAAAGTGGTGGAAAACCTTGACGAACTGAGAGAATAAAACCCGGGCAAAATCCCCAGTGCCC